>CAMWXQ010000008.1 GCA_947178235.1 uncultured Muribaculaceae bacterium | reverse complement strand
ACACCGGTCATAAACCATCTGAAAACTAAACCGGAGAGGTTTAGTATATACATCTTGATGCCAAAAAACGAAAGGGATCTCGAACATCAAGATAGAGTGGGAGATTTCGCATATGAAGCAAAACTTGCTCTGGGGATTGATTCTATCCCAAATGAGTTGTTACCGACTGATACCAAAAGAGGTAGTAGAATAATAAGGGTATCTAAGGACAATCATCTATTGGATGGTGTGTATCTTGACTTTGCAACCACCACGACCGCATTTCTTGAAGTTGCTAAATACAAAAAGCGCAATCACGAATACAGACAAACTCCAATAGATTCAATAATAGATGGTTATTCGAGGGAATTCGCTCTTCAAGTCAATGAGAAACTCAAATCAGATTCAGCGTATGTAAAGTTCTTCTATGATAAAAACGATCTCATAAAAGAACTTAACAAGTACCTCGAAGCAACCGATGACTGAAACCATTCTGAAACTCATTGCGGCTTTGGCGCCGGCGGTGGTGTTGGGGTTCGTCCTTGTGCGTAAGGACAGGCGCCCCGAGCCGCTCGGATGGTTGTTGGCTGCCGTCGGGTTGGGTGTACTCGTGGGGCCGGCCGTGATGGCCCTCGCGTATCTCGGTCTCCCCGATTTCCCGATTGACACCTTCGAGGGAGCTCTGCTCTCCTCGTTCGTCAGCGCCGCAATACCCGAGGAGGGGTTGAAATTCGTTGCCCTCTACCTGCTCGCTTCCCGTTGCCGTCACTTCGATGAGGTCTTCGACGGGGTGGTCTATGCCGTCTGTATCGGCATGGGCTTCGCAGGCATTGAGAATGTCATGTACCTCTTCGGGGACGAGAATTGGGTGATCATGAGCATATCGAGAGCCCTGCTGGCAGTCCCGATGCACTATTTCTTCGCCGTCATCATGGGTGCGTTCTTTGCGCTCGGATGGTTTGACCGCCGCAACCGCACGGCCTATATGACCGCCGCACTTCTGGTGCCGATTGCGGTTCACGGCATATATGACACTCTCTGCTTCTCGATCGACATTGATGACGGCCTCAGCGGACTTGTGCTGCTCCTGTTCATCCTCTTCTTCCGCCACATACGCCGCTATGTCAGAAACCTTGTAAATTCAATGCTTAAACTTGATGAATATGGCTCTTGCGCTCAAAACACTCATTGAAAGCACCGCAGCGAAACTCGTCGTCTCAATCATCATCGGCGCCGTACTGGGCCTGTGCGTGCAGACCTTCGGTGGAACCCTGTTGGATGCTTCGTTGCAGACCCTCATGATTGTCAAGCATATCACAAGTCAGATAATCCTGTTCATGGTCCCGTTGATTATCTTCGGTTGCGTGGCGCCATCCATCACACGTTTCTCGGGCAATGTCGGCTCGCTCCTCGGATTCACGCTTCTCATCGCCTACCTGTCGTCGGTCGGTGCCGCCCTCTTCTCGATCGGCGCGAGCCGGACTGTCGTGCCTATGCTCGATATGGCTTATGGCGACAGTGCCGTGTACCAGCTCCCAGAGAAGATGCTGCTCACGCTCAACTTCCCGACCATTGACACGATGTCGACGCTGCTGCTCGCCATCCTTATCGGCCTCGGCGTGGTATGGACGCGGTTCCAGTCCCTCGCCACATTCCTCGACAAGTTCCAGACAATGGTTCTCACGATTGTCCGAAAGGTCCTGCTGCCTATCCTCCCCATCTTCGTGGGCTCGAACTTCGCGCTGATCGCCTACAAGGGGCAGTTGGGGCAGATGAAGGCCTTCTTCTACGTCATAATCCTAATTGTCGTCTGTCAGCTTCTGTGGATAGCCATCATGTATATCATAGCCTCGATATACTCGCGGCGCAACGGCTGGGAGGTTATAAAGTATTATCCCAAAGCCTACTTCACGGCCCTGGGCACAATGTCGTCGGCGGCTACACTCCCCTTTGCACTCGAATGTATCGCCGAGAGCCCGATTGTCAAGAAGGATACGGCAGACTTTGCCCTACCGCTGTTCTCCAACCTCCATCTCTGCGGCTCGGTGATTGCCGAGATGGCATTGGTGACCGCCGTCTACTATATCCTCTTCGGGGTGTTGCCCGAGTTGTCGAGTATGCTGCTCTTTGCCATCCTCGCCTGTGTCATCGCCATCGGCTCGCCCGGTGTCCCCGGAGGTCTGAACATGTCGTGCATAACGATAGTGGGGAGTATAATCCTCGCCGACCAGTCGCCCGAGGCGATGGTCGAATTCTTCGGCATCATGACTGCGATCTACACCGTACAGGACGGCTTCGGGACAGCCTGCAACGTCACCACCGACGGCGCCCTCGCCCTCATGACCGACAAGTATCTCGCAGACAAAAAATAATCGTGGATATGGGAAACATATTCTCGTATATCGTTTCACTGAAGATGCCACCCGAGGCTCCGCCGCCATCGGATATGTCGGACACTTATAATTTTGCGACTCTCGACTGATAGATTCCTGTGGCGGGGTGGCTCTTTATGGATGTTGATTTACTTATTTGAATTTTAATTTGAATCATGAGCGATAAAAGATATGTACCCTCGCCGGTCGACACGCGGAGCGTGGAGCTGCCGGCTGAGCTTCTCCCTCTCGTCGAGGATATGGCCCGTAATGTGCACGAGGTCTGGGCCCGCAACCGCATGGCCGAGGGGTGGACTTATGGCCCCGTGCGCGACGACGCCAAGAAGCAGACCCCATGCATGGTGCCGTACGAGGATCTGCCCGAGGCCGAGAAGGAGTATGACCGGGCTACCTCGCAGGAGACATTGAAGCTGATTTTGAAGTCGGGATTCACCGTCTCAAAGGCCTGAGAGGCCGTATTTTGGCTTTTTTGAGCCCTGTGTGTGAAATTTTATTTCACACACAGGGCTTGGTGCGTATAGCCCAAATTAGTAATTTTGCGGTGCAAATGTGGCCTGTGTGCCGCATGGGCGAGTACATCATCTCGGCAATTCGGCGTCTTCTCTGCCCGAGAGGGGGCTGAAAATGATGGATCGGCTGTTCGCCCTTTCTTAACTGTTACATATTCTGTATCCCGATTGCAGAGCCCATCGTTGTCCGCAGACATACCCTCCACGGCGAGGTGTGTCTGTACTGAAACTTTGTCGCTAATGGTTAAGAAAGAAGTATCCGCCTCGACAGGCTCCCCCCTCTCTATCGGCCCTCTCATCGAGGCCGAACTCCGACGTCAGGAGCGCTCAGTGACATGGCTGAGCCGTAAGATCCACTGTGACCGCCGCAATATCTACGACATTTTCCACCGCGACAGCATCGACTCCACACTGCTCTTCAAGATCAGCAGTGTGCTTGGTGTTGACTTTTTTAGCCTGTATTCTTATAGACTTAAACACGCTGATACTCAACAAATTACCCCCCCCAATTCTGACGGCGGCCGAGCATCAGTCGGATTAGCACTCTGCGTCGTTCGCTGAGCCTCCGACCGGGGTTGTCGCGCCCTATGACGGTGTGAATTTTTCTTCACACTTTCGTGAAATTATTGCACATGCGCCCGTCGGGGGTCGTAAGTGGCATTTTCCTAACTTTGTAAAATCATTCCAAAACAACCAAAAACCATTCCGAACATGGCTAAGAAATCTGCAATCTCCGGTGAGTACATCATCACCGTCGAGGATAGCGGCACGGTGCGCGTCCTCAAAATCTATGACAACGTCAAGGCATCCCTGCGCGAGTGTGCCGAGGCCAAAGGCTTCGAATACGATCCCGATTGGACCACCCGCCAGTTCGGTTCCAAGCTCATCAAGGAGTACGGCGACGGCAACATGGCTGAGATTGGCGAGTACACAGTCGTGAAGCGCGACAGCGGCTCGATCGAGACCTACCGCACATACGCCAACACCCTGGGCGCATTGCGCGAAATCGCAGCCAACGTGGGTTTCGAAATCAACGAGAAATCCAACACCCGCAACAACGGCTCGAAGCTCGTCGATTTCATCAACGCCAACAAGTAAGTATGGGTGACAGAGAGGTTATAATTTACGATCAAGGCCCCAATAAGCTATCGGTCGTAAGGGTCATCAAATCGTATCTCAATGTAGATATCGCCGAAGCAAAGGCCATATGTGACAGCCTCAAGCAGTCGCCGAGAACATTTAAGATGTACGGAGCCGAAGCTAAGGACTTCACTGCCGAATTGCAGAAACTTGGCGCAAAAGTAGAAAACCGCGCAGTTGGGTCCGGCGCATCGACAGCATCGCCCGTGAAGGAAGAAATGGACAGAATCAAGGAACTTCAAGAACGCATCGAAGCTCTCGAAGCCCGAATCGCCAGGCTTGAAAATTCCACATCCTCACCCGTCACTGCGTCTGCCGGTCAGCCAAAGTTGACTGGCAAGGTCGTGATGGGAGACCATCCCGTCTACTTTGAAGCGCCTGGATGGCGAACATCTATATTCAACCGTCCGACAGTTGTGCTTAGTGATGGACGTCGTGGATTCATTTCATCCATAAGTACCAGCGAAGGCAACTACACAGTAGGACAGACCCGTAAAGTCGCTGATATGTTTGGATACAAATATGATAGCAAGACAAAACGCGAGGCTCTCGGATGGGAGCTGGTATCCAAATATGGCGATGGAAAGTGGGCTTTTATCGGCACCAAGGCTGTAAACGATGACGGGGTCACTTACGACTTCTATGAGACGGACAACTTATATTCTCCCAATGCTTTGGCTTTCGCATCCAATAAAAAGAAGGATTTCAATAATAGGTCGTTCGTTGATCTTTATCAAGGTGAGCCTTTTCGGGTGCTTCCTGACTGGAATGAGCAACAGATTCATGATAATCTTGTGAAGTTCATCAAAAGTCTTGTTAGAAAATGAATCTACTTCTTAGCCTTGTTAAAGTTGACATCGTCGCCTTCATTGAGCGTCAGCAGGAGCTGATGTTCAATGAACGCGATTTTCAGATGCAGCTTGCGGTGGCTCTGCGCTCATCGGGGCGCTATGACGATGTGGATGTCGAATACTTCATCCCCAACGCCGCCGCTACCGCCCGAGGCTATGAATGGGACAGCGACCTGCGCCTCGACATCGTGGTCCGGAGCGGCGGTCAGTTTGCCGTCGTGGAGCTCAAATATCCCACCCGCAGGATTGTCGCCGACATCCGACGCTTCGACACCCTGCTCCCCGGGGTGGAGATCGTGAAGAATCATGGAGCCCAGGATATTGTGAGCTACAACTACTGGAAAGATGTCCGCAGGATCGAGATTATCAAGGCCTTGTTCCCCGACAAAGTCACAGGCGGACTGGCAGTGATGCTCACCAACGATCCGTACTATACCCACGGGCCGCGCCGAGGCTCGATATGCGATGACTTCTCGACTGCCGAGGGGCGCGCGGGCGTCCACGGGCATCTCGCTTGGAGCCGTGACACCGCGACTTCGAAAGGGCTTCCACCGTTCTCCCTCAGCGGCAGCTATTCGGTCCGATGGAATGAAACGGCCATCGAAGGCCACCCGTTTTACTTTACACTAATCGAAATTTAATACATAATCAAAATAACTATGGCAGTAAAGACTACCGCCGCAGGCAAGATGGACAAGCGTACCAAGGAGTACAAGGAGCTCAAAGAGCGTCTTGCCAAAGCTCGCGCGGCCAAAGCAAAATCGTCAGCACCCAAGAAAACGACCTCCACTCTGAAAAAGACCGCTTCGGGCAAGGTCGACAAGCGCACCAAGGAGGGCAAGGCCATCGCCGAGCGTATGGCAAAGGCCCGCAAGGCCAAGAACTCCCTCGCCAACCGTCTCAAACGTCTCTTCCGCTAATCCCCCTCTACCCAAGAAAACATGAAGACCCCTACCGCTACCATAGCATCAATCATTGCCGCCATCATCTGGGCAGACGGCGAATACTCCGAGATTGAACGCACCACCATAGCCGAGATTGCCGAGGCTCTCGGTCTTACAGAGAAAGAATTGACGATGAACGTCCAGGCGGCTCTCGTCGAACTCAAAAACATGGACGAGGCAAAGGCCACGGATTTTGCCGTGAAACACGCCGCGAAAGTGGACGACGAAGAGACCGGCGAAGTGTTCCAGGCGCTCCTCCAAATGGCTCTCTGTGACAATGTCCTCACCTACGGCGAGGTACACAACCTCCTCGCCCTCGCCGATGCCCTCGACATCGACCAGGACGCCGCCGTCCTCATGCTCTGCGACCTCGTGAAGTCCGAGCCCGAACTCGAAGTATCCTTTGAACCCGACGAAGATTGACGTCATGGCATCTAAAATAAAAGTCTACGGCAAGGCTCAGAACCGTACAGCCCTCGGCATAGCCCAGGCATACGTGGTCATGTATCCCCAGGCCACTCTCGAAGATCTGCGCAAGGCATTCCCCAACTCCATCTGTCCGGACAAGGGTGTGCCCGAGAACTTCCTCCCCGTCGAGGAAGCCGAGAAGTACAACGACAAGATGAGTCTCTACTTTGCCAAACCCGACGAGGTGATCGAACTCCAGGATGGGTCGAAGGTAGCTTTGGCCCAGGTGTGGTCCAAGCCGTCGTTCGACCGCATGGTCGAGCAGGGCAAGCTCTACGACATCGAGGTCGCCGAGTTCGAGAAGACCATGAAGGGCGAGAAGGGAGGCTACCGCCTCGAAATGCTCAACGGCTACGTCCCCCCTGTGGCCGTCGTCCCTGCGGGCAAGGGTATGCCCGGATGGCTCTGGGCGCTGATCGCTCTGCTCGTCGTCGGCATCCTCGCCGCCATCTTCTGGCCCCGCAACAATGAGGTCAAGGAGGTCATCGTCGAGAAGGAGGTCGTTGTCGAGAAAGAGGTAGTCGTACGCGACACGGTCTATGTCGAGGTAATCGAGGAGATCGAGAAGAACTTCAACGCCGCCCAGTTCGAGCAGGGCAAGGCCGACCTCAACGACGACGCCAAGATTGCGCTCCACGATCTTGCCAAGGTCATGAAGCAGAATCCCGAGCTGCGCCTGCGCATCGAGGGACACACATCGTCCGAGGGTGACGCCGCCGTCAACCAGAAGCTCTCCGAAGCCCGCGCACAGGCCGCTGTCGACTTCCTCGTAGACAAGGAGGGGATCGAGCCCTCGCGCCTCGAAGCCTCCGGCCTCGGCAGCTCGCAGCCCAAGGATCCCGAGAACCCCACATCGGACGTCAACCGCCGCACCGAATTTGAAATCCTCTGAAAACAGAGTCAATGCGTAGAATTTTCAACACCCTGTTCGGGATACTCCTCGCCGCACCGGTCATGCTGACCTCATGTCAGCATGACGCCGCGGGCGAGGGTGGCCGCAACTATCTCTCGGAGATCAAATCTGTCAACAAGCTCGTGCTCGCCCAGATGACCATCTCCAAGATGGCCACCATCGACGACATCGACCTCGCCAAGGCTGACGGCCTGCGCCAGACCGCCGCGGGACTGATGGATGCCATGAAGTTGGGCGACCGCAAGGCTGCCTATTCGTATGACACATACCTCCGCGCATACGTGGATCTCTCGGGGCTCACACCCGAGGATGTCAAGGTCGACGAGGCAACGAAGACCATCACCCTCAATCTTCCCGCCGTGCAGACCGAGTTCGCAGGGCGCGATATGGAGATCCGCGAGGACCACTACCGCGTGAGTGGCCTCCGCTCGCACATCGACCCGAAGGAGCGCGCCGAAATCAAGGAGCAGATGAACACTGCCTTGAAACGCGAGGTCGAGGAGAAGTCCGAGTTCCGCAACCGCCTCGAATCGGAGGCGCGTGCCAAGTGTGATGTATATTTCAAGTCGCTCCTCGGGGGCGACGGGTACAACGTCGTCGTAAATTTCAAGTGACATGAAGAAGTTATACGGAATCATCATCCTGCTCATCCTCGTCGGCGCCGGCGCGGTCGCCTGCTGGTGGTATATGTCGCCCGAGGCATCGCGCGTGACACTCCACGAGGCCAAGATCAAGGATGTCACACCGATGCTGCGCCTCTGTACGGTCGAGATCTATGACGACGTGCCTGTGAAGGGAACCATCGGCAAACGCCATATCTTTGCCCGCGAGTCGCTCAACGGCTCCATATCCTTTGACCTCGAAAACATCGAGATGGTCGAGAACGGCGACACCCTCAATGTCACCCTTCCCCGCGAGATTGTGGAGATCTACGAGTCCACGGCCCCCGGAGCCTACCAGGTGATCGACACCTGGACCGACGAGCTCTTCGGCTCGTCCAACTTCACCGTCGCCGAGGAGAACTCCATCAAGGCCAAGACCCGCGATGACTACCGCAAGGAAATCTATCGCAAGGGCTATGTCGAGCGCGCCCGCAAGGAGGCTGTAGCCAACCTCACAGCGATGCTCGGTGGCGTGACCGGGAAGACCGTCATCGTGACCGACCCCTCGCCCGCAGGATACATGGAATAAAACCGAAATGGCATTTTTCGATAAAATCAAGAACAAGGCCTCCGAACTCGGCGAGGTTGTGAACGGCAAGGCTGTGGACATGGGCGAGTGGGTGAAAACCCTGCCCGAAACGCTTCATGGCTACGCCGACCGATACAACCCCGAAGAATTGTGGGAGAAACTGAAAACCCAGGCAGCCAAGGCCGGCCAGGAGCTCGTGATGATGGTGCTGACCATGTTCTACACCATCCGCGACAGAATCCAGGGGACGAATGTGGCCGAGGATGTGCCGATGTCCGACGTCCTCCTGCTGGCCGGAGCCATTGCATATTTCGTGTGCCCGGCAGACCTCATTCCCGATGTTATGCCCGGCGTGGGCTACTCGGATGACCTCACTGCCTTGACCTTTGCCTACAAGAAGGCCTTCGGGATTTTCACGGCCGCGTCCAAGGGCACGGCTCTCGAAAAGACGGCCGAGCTGCTCGGCGACAAGTTCGACCCCGAGACAGCAGCCAAAATGACAAGTAAGATTATCAACCAATAAATTATTGAACAACATGGCAGATTTCAAAATCGACGGCCGCATGAAGGTTAAAGGCCTCAAAGAGAACTTCAAGAAGACCTTCGGCCTCACACTCCGCGTCTACACCACACTCACCTGCAAGTCGCCCGCCAAGGATGACGCAACCCTCGCATCCATCCGCGCCGAGGGCGCAAAGGGCGGAGAGATCGTAGTGGGCTCCAACCGCAAGGTGGGCAGCTTCGAGAAGATGGTTGCCGACGCCTACGGCATCGGTGTGCAGGTAGCCAACGCCGACAACACCAAGCTCGCCAACGACGACGACACCCTCGCCGCTGCAGCAAAGAAGTAAACACACGGACATGTAGCATCCGGTCCGACATCCCACACAGGTGCGGGCCGGATGCTCGATTGTTCCCTTAACCCACAAGAATAGATATGAGCAAAGCGTCTGTCAAAGCCGAGATCGATCGTAAGAAAGCATATGTGGCCGCAAAGCGCGAGGAGGTGAAGCTGTGGCGTGCCCGTAAGACGGGTAAAGAGAAAGCCTACAAGGAGTACTGTGACGGACAGATTCGGATGAAGCAGGCCGACATCGCAAACCGTATGGCAGAGATTGCCCGGCTGCGCGAGCGTCTGAAATATGAAAAGTGACCGGCGGCGGCTCTCATCCCCGACCCCGATGTAGAATAACTGAAAAGAATAAGGAAGAATGAGCGATTTCTGGAAAGGTGTCTTCGCCGTCATCGGGCTGCAATGGCTCTTCGGCGGCGACGGGAAAGGGTGTGGATGCGGAGGATGTCTGACATGGATCATCCTCGGCGCCTGCTTCATCCTGTATGCGCTCGGAATGTTTTGAATCGAAGGAGAGTAAGAAAACCTATGGGATTATTTGACAAAATATTCAGCAGCAAAGAGCCGTCGTCGGCTCCACAGACAACCAAGCAGGAGAAACCGACCCCCGGTGTCGAGAAACCTGTGTGGCAGGACAATCTGATTCCCGATAAGGAGTTTGGTGTACACCTCGTTCAGCTTGTCGAGATGGCCTTGGCCGATGCGGTCCTCACAAGTTCCGAGCGGTCGATGCTTCGCGAATTGGCTTTGGCCAAAGGGGTGGATATTTACCGCTTCGAGGCTTATGTGGATCGGTTGAAGGAGAAACGCGGTGTGAAGGAGATCGAGGATGGCGTAATACCCTTGAAAAAGTATAACCAGCCTACTGCCGTGACGTCAACGCTCAAAACGATGGTGGATATGGCTCTGGCCGATGGGTATCTGTCGGATGAGGAGCGCAAGCTGATTCTCAACGAGGCCTCCAAATTCGGTGTGGATCTCCCGGCCTTTGAGGCAGGTCTGAACGCGATGTTCATGTCCGGTGACATCAAGAAGGTGATTGATGAGAAATTCCCCACCACGATTGTCAAACGTCTGGTGAGTTCAGAGGATAAACCCGACGGAAAAGTTGTGGAAACCTATGAGGAGATCAGGACAGAGTATCGTCCGAACACCAACCGCGGCAAGGAGAGGGAAGTCGTGAAGCGCAGCACAAAAAGAATCATCAAGGTCACGCGTGACAAGGAGATGATCGAAGATGTCATTGATTTCCTCTGCGATGTGGACTATAACTTGATTCTGTCGGCCCTCACGGCGGTCACGGTCATCAGTCCCATAGCGGGCGGCACAGCGATTGCCCTGGTGTCGACCTTGAAAGGCGGAGTGGAGAAATATAAGGCTGCCGGCTTCAAACGTGACCCGAAGAAGTTTTGCGCCGTTGTCATGAACGAGGTGTCGGTCGAATCATGTTTACAGGTTCTTCCAGTCGCTCAGAAATACCTTGGGGACAACGGCAATAGGATAATCAACGGACTTCTGATGGCTCATAAGGCATATATAAAGAAATGAAGATTCCCGGACTCTCATTCTCCTGGAAGCGTGCCGTCGGCATCACCAAGGTGAAGCAGAAGGTAGCGCGCGCCACGGGAATACCCACCACGCGCCAGGGACTCGAACGCAAGGTCGGCTCGATGGTCATCGGGGCCCTCTTCGGGTCGCCCAAGAAGAAAAGACGCAAGTAAATGTAAATGGCATATTCAGTCAGTCAGTTCAGGCAGGAGCTCGCCCGCGCCCTCGACGACAATCTCCACACGCGCCAGTGGCATAACATAGTGGACTGGCTCATCATCGCAATGATTCTGATGAGCACCACGGAGATATTCCTCTCCACCTTTGACCTCGACCCCCGGCTGCGCCGCGTCCTCCTGTGGGTGGACATCGGCACACTCATATTCTTCACGGTCGAGGTCTGCCTGCGTATATGGGTGGCTCCGCTCATCAACCCGAAGTGGAGCGGATGGCGTGGGAGACTGCGCTACTGCTTCTCCTTCTACGGGTTCATCGACGTCATCTCCACTTTCCCCTTCTATCTCCAATGGATCTTCCCCCTGCCGGTGATGGCCTTCAAGGCTCTGCGTACGGCCAGGGTTGTACGCACACTGCGCATCGGACGCTATACCAAGTCGTTCAACCTCCTCTCCGACGCCATACGCGAGAAGCGGCACGAGCTGATAGTCTCCATGCAGTTCCTCGTCGTCATCACAGTCATCCTCAGCCTGGTTCTGTTCTTTGCCGAGCATGACGCCCAGCCCGACGTGTACCACAACGGCGCTGTCTCGGTGATGTGGGCATTCGCCCAGTATATCGGAGACCCCGGGCAATTCGCAGATACCCCGCCCGTGACCGTCATAGGGCGCGTCATAGCCTGTATCGTGGGACTGCTCGGAATCGCTATAGTGGCTGTCCCCACGGGCATCATCGGTGCCGGATTCACGGACGCCATCGAGAACCGCAACCGCAAGGAGGAGGTGGCCGAGGATGCGGCCAAGCTGCGCAACGGTTTCGAGCGCAAGCTCGACCGCCCCACGGGTTTGCAGGTTGTCCCCCCGTTCAAGAGTGTGGATGACCTCAAAGTGCGCCTGGACATGAAATCGGACAACCTCCGTGATGCCGTCAGCCACGGTCCGGGATTCAGAATTGTCAATCTGGCCGCCGCCATACCATTCGAAGAAGGGCAATATGTCCCCGACCGCTTGGCCATCGAACACTATCCCCAGAACCGACCCTATGGGTGTTGTATCGACCGCGGCTCACGCATCACCATCGTGGCCCCGTCCAATATGATTGACCCGGGCCTCACACATTTCTGCTTCTATCTGGCCTATATCGGCGGCTTCAATTATATCAGCCGCGAGGTGGGGGTGAGGGCGCCGTACAAGACCTTCTACTCTTTCAGCTCTGTGGACAGTGTCGAGGGGCTCCCCGAGTATGCCGCAGACCTGCGGGGACTGATGTCGAGGGAGGGTGCGTGGTCTCTGACCGTGCTTGTCGCGAGCGGCGCGCTCGAACCTCCCTATCCCACAAACGTACATCTGAATATAGGCGGCAAGAAGGGGGACAAGCGGACCTCTGGCGACGACCTGTTCGTGAAGGACGGAGCCGTGTACGAGACCTTCTACAACACACTGACCGAGGCACTGGCCCGTGACTTGGACCTCACGATAGATCACCAGGAATATCATAACACACACTCGGCTAACCACTTCCTGCGCAAGCTCTCGTTTGGCGAGGATGCCAATCATATAGTGATGCGCGTGGAGTGGAAGCATTTGTTATGGTCTCAGAAGCGGTTGCTGCTTGCGCGCGACGTAGCTGAGAGCCTCTGTCTCGCTATACTCGGGACAGGGCTACCGCCCGTGGCCCCGGAGTTGAAGCAGAAGGCCATCGGATATGACGGCTACCCCGACCTCGGCGCTTAAAGCGGCATGGATGTGGCGTGGAGGCCTATGGTCGAGCCTGTGAAGCCGCCGCGCTGGGTGGCGATATGCTCGGCGGGGATGTCGGCGGCGAGGAGCTGCCAGTCGTGGCCAGGCAGTCTGAACCAGAAGTCGTAGGCCGTCCCTTTTGATTCTACTTTGAGACCTATCGGCTTGCCCTCTTTTTCGACGGGGGCTGAGGCCAGTAGGGTATTGTCCTTCTTCTTGCCGAGGCGGTAGAGGGCGACACGCCCTTTCTGTACGGCGAGATAGTACTGGCGCTGTTCGTTCTTGACCATGAGTAGCCCCGCGGATTCCTCACCTTTGGGACGGAGTTCGACCTCGGTCTCGGCAGTGAATTTATGGTGCTGCATACGGCGTCCGACATAGGCCGGGGTCTTGCCCGACTTCGTATCCACGGGGGCGCACGAGAGTGTCAGCCCCTTGCCGGTCTCCGCGTAGACCGATGGGTCACCCCACAGGCCCATCCATTCGGGGCGGAGTGCGGAGGCCGAGAAGTCGTCGCGCCATTGGAAGTTGCCCGCCTGTTTGGACTCCTGCATGGTGGCGCGCCCGGGGATGTTGCGCTTGATCGAGACAGTGTCGAGGCACTGGGTGATGTAGGGGAAGCCGTCGGCACTCCACTTGACAGGCATCATATATGTCTCTCGCCCGAGATGGTCCTCGCCGTTGTTCCACGGGCGGCAGCCGAGGAATACTGCAAACCACTCCCCCTCGGGGGTCTGCACGAGGTCGGCGTGGCCGGCCGAGGTGACGGGGAGTTTGCGGTTGGTTTTCAGCAGTCGCTGGGTGAGCATGGGATTGCGGCTCCATCGGCTGTAGGGGCCGAATACCGAGTCGGCGCGGTAGCAGACCTCGGAGTGTACCCAGTTTGTGCCCCCTTCGGCGGCTATGAGATAATATTTCCCGTCGATCTTATAGATGTGCGGGCCCTCGTTGCGTTCGAGGCGCTCTTCGGGACCGACACCCTCCTCCTTGAACTTGACAGGCTTGCCGACGGTCTTCCCTGTGGCAGGGTCGAACTCGATGATGGAGAGTGCGCGGTAGTTGCTCCACTTCACGGGGCTGTGCTCGTCGCTCTTGTGTACGATGTACGCCCTGCCGTCCTCGTCGAAGAAGAACGAGGGGTCTATCCCCTCTACGTCGGGGAGCAGCACGGGGTCGCTCCACTCGCCCATCGGGTCTTTAGCAGTGACATAGAAGTTGACTGAGCCGCCATCCTTGCCGCTGAGTACGCAGGTCGTGATCATGTAGAATGTCGAGTCGGCGGGATTGTAGCTGAGGGCGGGAGCGTAGATGCCACCTTTGTCAATCGAGAGCCCTTTGAGCCAGGGGAGCTGCGAGGGACGGGAGAGGATGTTGCCCACGTGTTCCCACGAGACGAGGTCGCGCGAATGGTAGAGGGGCACACCGGGAAAGTATCCGAATGTCGATGTCACGAGCCAGTAGTCGTCGCCGACCCTGCACACCGATGGGTCGGAGGCCCATCCGCTGATGACGGGGTTGTGGTAGTCTCCGGGTTCTGTCAAGGGGTTCTCGCGGTAATAGTCATCGTCACCTCGGTAGTCGAAGTATCCGAAGCGTGCCGAGGTGGTCGCCTGGGCGGCGATGAGGGAGAGCAGTGCGATAATGGCAAGGGTGAGGCGTTTCATGGGCATCAAGGTATTTATGTTCTGCAAAGATAGTGATTATTTGCCGTATTTTGGCCTGTGCAGTAATTCTTGGCTTTTATTAACAAAACCTTTTCGCGGCGGCCGATGTTTGTATAGATGAAAGCACGAAAGAGCGGCTCCCGCTCCCGTAGGCTTTCAAACAAGTAGTCTTCGGACAAAGTCCCCAGGACTATGTGGATAGCCTCCCGCGCGGAGGTGATTCCGCGACAATTCTGAATTACGGGGGTCTCCCCGCAGTCAGCTACCAGAAAGGTCTTTAAGCCGTAAAGACCTTGGGGCAGGACGACCGATAAGTCCTGAGTCCCCTTTTAACTCTCCCCTCGACCCGACCAAGTGGTACCAGCGACCCGGTCGGGTCCTTTTATTTGAAATGTTAAGTGGGCACGTCTTAGACGTGCCCACTTAACATTTCATGAGTCTGGATATCAGATGTCCGAGTGAGATTTCCAATAGAGTTTTACACGTCTATTTTCTGCAACGGCAAAACCCTCGATCGTGTCGGTTGCTTTCATTAATCCTAATTCTTCGGCTAAGTCAAAGAAACCGCCTCCTTGAATCCTTGTATCTTGTCTCACCACAATGGCGGACAACATTGGACGCCCATGTTCAACTTCGAATCGAGAAATATTGCCTAATACGTGCCCTAATTCCCCCCTGTCTGATGGATCGTCCATATCAAATTGAGGACAGACTTCTTCGGTAAGTTGTGTATAGGAATAATTGCTCCCAATTTTGGCTCGTTTTATTAGTGCCTTGCGAATAGAATTTTCCTCTCGGGTTAACAACGTTTTATCCATTGCTTATAATTTTGTTTCATGCATCCCTTTCGAGGAGCTGCGATGAGATGGTGTCGGCTGAGTGGATGAGCGGGACGAGCGGGCTCTGTGCCACGGCGGTGCGGTAGCTGCGTTCCTGCTCGATCTGAGTGTTGTCCACGCACCATGCGCCCATGTGCCAGCGGATCGCCAGTATCTCGTCGTCTTCGAGGTCGAGGCCGCTGCGCAAGAGCATCACGACCGACTTCTCGCCGTGCCCCATCGGCAGCTGCGAGTAGTTGACCTCGTACTCTTGAACGTCCTCCCACATACCAATCTCGTTCTTGCGCTTGCGCGAGACCAGTCGGTAGATGTTTGCCTTGCAAGTGTCATGGAGGAGCGATGCGATGATGACCGAGTTCATCGGCAGTTTCTCTTCGAGGTCGGGGCGTTGTTTGATGAGCCCCTCTCGGAGCATGACGGCGGCGTCGTAGACGCTGAGGGAGTGTTGGAGCAGACCGCCGGGGTGGTTGTAGTGGTTGCGCACCGAGGCGGGTGCCTCGAAGAATCCGTATGCTTCGAGATCCTCGATTACATAGTCTATATTCTCGCGTCCTGTCGAGCGGAGCAGCTCGCAGAAGCGTTCTTTGTCGTTGGATGCCATTGTCGATGTGTGGATAGTTGTCAGTTTTCGGGTGCGAGGGCCACCTTGCAGCCCGGGAGCCCTGCGCGGATGAGCGAGTCAGCCATGGCCGGGGTGGTGGATGCGGCGGTGGTGGGGAGCACGACGATCTCGGTGACGGTTACCGAGGGGATGATGGCTGCGAGGATTTCGGCCGGGGTTGGGGCCGACGACATGGCGCGATACTCGGCATAGGTCCAGCGTGTGAAACGCGTGTCCTGTGAGATTCCGCCGCGGGTGTCGAGCATCCACCCCCCGTCGAGCACGGGAGGCTCCTGTCCCAGATCCGTGGGGGCGGGGTAGGAGAGGAGTTCACCGCCGGGGCCAACGGTCACGGGTACGAGCGCCGCCGAGGGTGAGGAGGTTCGGTAGATGACCCCCTTGGGCATCACTGCCGCCGA
>CAMWXQ010000007.1 GCA_947178235.1 uncultured Muribaculaceae bacterium | reverse complement strand
CAAGCATTTGAAGAAAACGGCATACCCATCGACGTGCCGGTGACATAGTCGATGGGTATGCCGTTTTCTTCAAATGCTTGGATCACACCGATATGCGCGATACCCTTGGCACCGCCGCCGCTCAGCACAAGGCCAACCTTAGGTCTCTCGGCCCTTGCGCCCAGAGCGACAAAGGCCAGCATCAGCGCCACAAGCGCCATAAACCCGGACTTCTTCATAGTTGCAAACGTGATGTTAAAAAGTTGAAACTGATTTAAAAATAGAACATCTCCCGAGGCGGTTTTGTTTGGCGGGGAGACGGCTAAAATAGCTATTGTAGCTATTTTAGCGGAGGATTGAAAAATTTTTGTATCTTTGCGGGTATGAAGAATTTTGTTGTTGCGATATTGGCTCTGATGCTCGCGGCGGGGGTTGTCTGCCGCGGTGAGGTGCCCTATTGCCATGCGCGGCTGTACGACGAGACCGAGGGGCTGTCGCAGAGGTCGGTGAAGCAGATCGTGGCGGCTCCCGACGGCTTTGTGTGGCTTGCGACTTGGGACGGCCTCAACCGATTCGATGGATACGACTTCCGCGTCATCCGCCCGCAACTCGCCGATACGGTGCGACGCTACTCGCAGCGTTTCCGCGACATCCACGTTGCGGCCGACAGCTCGCTGTGGGGGCGTCTCGACGACCGCCTCGTGCGCCTCTCCGTCCCCGCATATGAGTGGGACGATGTCCACGCGCGTGTCGAGCGTGCCCTCGGACGCGAGCTCCGCGTCGACCGATGGGTGTGGAACCAGGCAGGTGACACCATCGCCGCGGGGACCAAGGAGGGGGAGTGGGTGACGATCTCCGCCGCCGACCCCGGCTCGCGCCCTGCCGTGGGGATGTCGCGTCCCGCCTTTGTCCCTGCGTCCGCCCACGGCTATGATGCGCGGGTCAGCTTCGACGGCATCGAGCTCCGCGACGTGGCCTATACGCGCCGCGACCGGTCGGGCCATCAGTGGATGGTGACCCGCGGGGGACGTGTCCTGTATGCCGACGCCGAGGGGATGGCGCCCACGGAGGTCGCTGACCTCGGCGTGGCGGACAAGTCGCTGACATACTGCACCACTGACCTCGACGGAGGCCTGTGGTTCCGCAGCCGCCTCGGCGCACACCGCCTCGACCTCGGCACACTCCCTTACACCCCACTGCGCGGGGGCAATGAGGGGCGTATACTCTATGCTGTCACCGATCTGTCGGGGCGCATTTGGGTGGCCGAGCCGGACCGCAAGGCTATCGCGGTCTATGCCGATGGCATCGACGGCGAACCACTCTACGTCAGCCCCGACGGCGAGCTAAGGCGCGGTTTCGTCCCCTTCGGGCGCGCGGTATACTCGCTCCAAGCCCTCGCCGACGGGACTGTGATGGCAGGGGCGAAGCCGGACGGCCTCTTCAAGATCGACCCCGATGTCGAGGTCACACACCTACTCGACGGCACCGTCTATGACATAATCCCCCACGATGGGCTCGGACTGCTCACCGTCAATCTCGGCGAGGGGATCAAGAGCCTCGGCGGACACCGATATGAGATTCCGCGCGGAGGCGTGAGCGCGCGCAAGGGTCTGCTGAGCGCCGACACCCTGCTCCTCGCGGCTACCACCGGTGGTCTGCTCGCCCTCAATCCCACCGACCCCGCCGCTCCCGTCCGCCTGCATGTCACCGAGCCCGGCCAGCCCGCGTCGCTCCCCGGCATCGCCGTGACCGACATATTGCAGCTTGCCGACTCGGTGTGGCTCGTCTCCACCGAGAGCGACGGCGTGAGCCTCATGCGCGGCGACCCGTTCGGCGAGGCCTCATTCGCCCCCGTGGGGCCGTGGCTGCGCTCGCACCACCTCGGACTGGTCCAGTCGCTCACGCGGCTCCCCGGCTCGGACCTCGTGCTCGCCACGGGGCTCAGCTCGCTCTTCACCTTCGACCCGTCGGCCCCCGACAGTACCATCGTGATCTACGGCCCGGCCCACTGGCACAGCCGCCTCCGTTTCTCGGACATGCGCCCCCTCGCCCTGCCCGACGGACGTCTGCTCGCGGGCACCGACCGCGGCGGTGTGCTCGTGAATCTCGCCGACACTCTCCCGCGCACATCGCGGATGCCGCTCTACTTCACCTCTGTGAGCCTCGGTGCGGGGGGCGACTCTATCTTGCCCCCTTCGGTCGGACGTCTCACCCTCACCCCCGACCGCCGCTCGCTGACGCTGAGGGTCGCCGCCCTCGAATACGGCAATCCCGAGGATATACACTACTCGTTCCGCATCAATGGCGGTGAGTGGAGCGCGCCCGCACCGGAGCGTACGCTGACCCTCTTCGACCTCGCCCCGGGCGAGTACATGGTCGAGGCCCGCGTGACCGACACGATGGGGCGCCTCGTGCCCGGCTCCACGGCCTATGTCACCCTCGATGTCGTGCCCCGGTGGCACGAGACCATCTGGGCGCGGATACTCCTGTGGGTGGCCGTGGCCCTCGCCGTCGGCGGGGTTGTGTGGACGCGCCTCTACATTCTCGACATCAAGCGCAAGCAGCGCGAGACGCTCGAAGCGTACCTCGACCTGGTCTCGCGCAACGTCGCCCCCGGACCCGAGCCCGAGGAGACACCAGCGCAACCCGCTGTTGCCCTCGGCGAACAGGATACGCTCTTCATGGACGCCGTGACGCGGTATGTGACCGAGCATATGGCCGACTCGGAGGCGGACGTCGACGGCATGGCCGAGGCCGCGGGTGTGAGCCGCAGCAACCTGACACGCAAGATGAGGTCGCTGATGGGTGTGAGCCCCGCCGACTTCATGCGCCGTACGCGACTGAGCCATGCGGCCAAGCTGCTGACCGACACGCGCCTCGCCGTCAAGGAGATTGCCTTCGACTGCGGATTCGCCGACCTCAACTATTTCGGGAAGTGCTTCAAGGCAGCCTACGGCACCACGCCGACGGGGTATAGGAGGGGGATGGATTAGGAGTTTAGGAGTTTAGGAGCTTCGCTCTTGGGTTTAAAGTTTAGTTGGCCTCCGGCCTTAGTTTTAGGGCTTTGAGCTCCGTGGATTCACCCAACCTTAACAAAGGCCGTAAGGCCGACTAAACTTTAAACCCAAGAGCGAAGCTCCTAAACTTTAAACCTAAGAGCGAAGCTCTTAAACCTAAAAAACCGGGGTGGCCTCGCGGTCACCCCGGTTTCTGTCGATTAGTCTGTATCTACTTTCTATTACCTTACAAATTATCTTACGATCTTATGGAACTTGCCATCGGCGGTGCGCTCGATCACGAATCCGCGGGTGCGGTCGGTCACGGGGCGGCCCATGATGTCGTATGCCTCGGCGGGAGCGTCGGTGGCTGCCTCGACTTCGTTGAGGCCGGTGGCGGAGTTGGCCTGACCCTTGGCCGAGAGACCGCCGAATTCATTGACGGCCTGGACGTGCCAGTCGGAGGCAGCTGCACGGCTGAGGACGGGATACTCGGTGTCGGTGGTGATCTCGCGGACCTCGTCGCCGCAGGTCACGACGTAGCAGATGGCGTAGGGGACAGCCTCCCACGAGAGCTTGCCGTCATCGGAGAGCTTCGGAGCGGGAGTAGCGCAGCTCTCTGTCTTGATGACAGGCTGCCACATATCGGAACCGGAGAGGACATTGGCAATGGTGTACTCTGCGGCTTCCTCGTCGGTGAGGTGGTTCTTGGCCTTGCCGTAGACCTTGTTGCCGTTGGAGTCGGTGTAGTAGTATGTGTCACGGCGCTGCGAGAGGTCGACGGGGTTGCCGTTGGCATCGACGGTGTTCCAGTCAGCCCAGATGGCGGGGAGGCCACCCATGGTCTCGTACCAGCCTGTGGCGGGGATTGTCACCTCGGCACGGGTGTTGAGGAATACGGTCTTCGGGAAGTTGTGCCAGGGACGGCCCAGCCATACGTCGGTCTCGGAGGGAACGCCGGGAGCGGTGATCGTACAGTTGTTGAATACATATCCCCAGAGTACATCGGTGCCGTGCGAGGGAGCCACGATGAAGCCGCCGCTCTTGCGGTTGATGTAGAGGGTGGTGTTGTCGATATAGATGTTACCGCTGTTGTAGATGAAGTCCACGGCACCCTCGATGAAGGAGTTGTGCACATAGGCGCGGTAGTTCGATGTCGACGGGGTGATCCATGTATCCTGGTAGGAGAGCATGGCTACGTTGTTGAAGATGGTGCGGTCGCCCGTGGTGTTGAGTGCGAGGGCCTGCGGGCCTGCCTGCTGCTTGTGGCCGTAGCTGTTCGAGAGGGTGATGTTCTCGAAGAGGCAGTCGTTGGAGTTGACCACGACGGTAGCGCCGACCGATACATGGAGGGCATTGTCGCCGCCGCAGAGCTTGTCATCCTCGATGATGGTCTTGTCGCGGTCCTGGCCGATGATGTGGAGCATGGGCTTGGTGGCGGGGATGTCGACATGGCCGACGTAGGTGCCGTTCTTCACGAAGATGAGCCAGGGCTTGACACGGCCGGTGGGAGCGGCGTCGATGGCTTCCTGGGGTGTGAGGTAGTCACCCGAGCCGTCGGCGGCCACGATGGCGTCGAAGAGATGTGCCTCGGGCTGGACTCGTTCGAGGGTGGTGAACTTGGAGCTGAACGCTGCACAGGGGTTGCCAGAGCGGTCTACGACGGCACCGGCGGGGAGCGAGAAGTTGTAGGTGGTCGAGTAGTCGAGGCCGCTGTAAGCGAACACGGCGTTCTTGCCCGAGATGGTCATTTTGAGGGTCTCGCCGTTGAGGGTTGCGTTGCCAGTGCCGGCCTTGATCTTCTCGTCGAAGGTGACGATGATCGAGCCGGTGGCCGATGCGCCCTCCGAGTTGTCGGCGGGGATGACACCTACGACCGAGGGGGCGGTGTCGTCGTTGGCAGAGTCCTTGTCGGCGAGAATGAAGAGCTCGGCGATGGCGAGGCCGTCATAGTCGGTTGCGCTGCCGACGAGGGGCGACTCGCGGTCGGGCATGAAGCGTATCCAGACGCGGGGCTGGTTGGCGGCGTCGGCGGGGAGGGCAAACTCCTCGGTAGTCCATCCGGGAGCGAGGTTGTAGGTCTGGACGGTGGTGTAGTTCTGGCCGTCGATGCTGTACTGGGCGTTGTTGACGGAGTACGAGTTGTAGGAGATGCCGAGGGCTGCGGTGCAGACGATGTTGCTGTATCCTACGGTCGAGAAGGACACCTCGAAGTAGTTCTGCTCGGAGCGGAGTTTCCAGATACGTGCGCCCCACTTGCCGTTCTCGGCGCCGTTGCCGATGCCGCGTGTGAGCCACGATGTTGTCTTGCCTTCGGGGTTGTGGAGCGAGAGGAGGCCGGCGTTGTCGGTCTCGTCCTTGTAGTCGGCTGCGCGCTCCGATGCGGGCTGGTCATAGTAGAAGTCCCATCCGACGATATAGTCGGCTGCGGAGAATGTGGCGGTGAGGTTCTTCTCGCCGTCCATCTTTACGATACGCTCGGTCGAGGTGGTGTTGTCCTCCCAGTTGGTGAAGGTGAGGATGCGGTTGTTGAGGGTGGTGAGGCTCACGTCGGTGCCTTCTTCGTAGTAGTGTACGCCGTCCACGACGTTGCCGGCGGGCATGAACTGGACGAGGTTGTCGTTGGCACCCCCTTCGAGGGCAACGTTGAGGGCGTAGACGTTGTTGGCGTCATAGGTGGCTACGAGTTCGGTGTTCTGCATGATCTCGAACTTGTAGGGGTTCTCGGTCGAGATGACCTTGCCGTCGGCGTCGGTCCATGCCTTGAAGTGGTAGCCGAAGTTCTCGGTGGATGAGACGGTGAGCAGGGTGCCCTCGTCAAACTCGTTGCCGGCGGGTGCGCACGACACTGTGCCTGCGCCCGGAGTGGCCGAGGTGAGGGAGAATGTGTAGACGGGGACGGGAAGAACCTGTCCGTCGGCCACACCGTAGAGGGTCAGGTCGGCGAAGCCCATCTCCTTGGCGGAGGAGAGAGAGTAGATGTAGACAACTACGCTGAGGGGCTCACCGGAGGCTTCGAATCCGGAGATGGTCTCGTTGAACTTGGTGTAGAAGTTGCCTACGTTGTTGCGCTCGGGGTCGAGACCCTCCTTGATCATCACCGACTTGCTGCCCTGACGGACCTCGATGGCGATCTTGCCGCCTCCGGTGCCCCCCTTGGAAGCCTCGAAGGTGAACGATGTGGGCTTGAATGTGATGCCCTTGCGGGGATTCACGGTCATCACGAGCGCGTCATCCTCGTTGGGGGAGCCACCATTGTTTACGGAGGGCATGAAGAGGGTCTGGTTAGAATCGCCCGCAGAACGAGCATTGCTGATGGTGAGGCCATTACCCACGGCGAGCTCGTAGACCGAGAAGAGGTCGGTGGCGGTGGTGGTTGCTGAAAGCTGGGGTGTCTTGGAGCCCATGGGCCAGAGGAAGGAAACGTCCTGGTTGTCGGCCGATGCGAGACCTCCGACCTGCTCGGCGGCAGAGATCGAGATGTTGCGCATGTTCCAGTTGGTCTTGCCCGAGGTGGGGAAGAGACGGAGGATGACCTTGTCCTTGTCGTTGGCCGAGAGTTCGATGGTGCGGTTGTCATATACGAACCAAGCGTTTGATGTGTCGTATGTGCCGGCAGCCACCCATGTGTTGCCCCCGTCGGTCGAGACGACGGCCTGCATGGGGGTCTGTGTATTGTTGCCGGGAGCGACGGCGAATGTCACGGAGATACCCTTGTATCCCTTGGTGGGGAAGGCGAGCTCATAGTAGAGCTTGTGCTGGGTGGGGTCGGTGTAGTCGGTGACATCGGCATTGTCGAAGGTGTTGGCGTTATCAATACGTAATACACGGGTCTGATAACCGTTGGTCAGCTGCCAGAAGCGGCCCTCGGAGTAGGCCGAGAGCGAATAGCCGGCGGCATCGCCCACACAGGTTTCGGGGAGGATCTGGGGAACATTGCTGTTGCTCCAGCCTGTGATTTCCTTGACTTCGGCTGTGGCCGAGGGGGTGTAGAGGAATTTGCCTCCACCCAGGTCTGTCTCCTCGTAGCCGGTCTCGAACGTCCACGAGGCGAGCTCAGTAGCCTCCTGTGCGGACAGGGACACTGACGCCAGCGACGCCACGATGGCGGGGAGCAGAGCTTTCTTGATTGAATTGTACATGGATATGATTTAATGGTTGATAAGTTAGAATACGATCTTGCGGGTGGATACGCTGCCGTCGGCCTTGACTGTGCGCTCGACATAGACGCCGGGCTGCGAGAGGAGGGTGACGGGGTATCCCTGGATGGTGTAGTAGGTTGTGAGGCCCTCGGTGTCGTCAGTGACGAGCGAGAGGCCGCTGTCGCCTGCGTTCGAGGCGTAGCCGTGGATCTTCACGTCCGAGAGGCAGATGGTCTTGCCTGTGGCCTTGGAGCTGTACCAGGGATAGAAGCGGAGGCGTACGCTCTGTCCGCCCTGGATGCGCAGGACGGGCTTCTCCTGGACGAACTGCATATTGTTGGCGGGGAGGTTGGTCTGCTGATAGATCATCTTGGCGTTGGAGAAGTCGTCGTTGGTCGAGTACCATACGTGGACACACATGCCGTTGCCGCCGCATCCGCAGAGGAAGCAGCTCAGTTCGTCGACGGCGAGCTCGGTGTTGGCCGCAGCCGTGAGTCCGAACTCGATGTAGCGTGTCGATACCTCGTCGATCTCGCCCGCGGGCCACTCGCTACCCTCGATGAGGTTGCGCTGGGTCTTGCGCGAGGCTTCGAAGCCGGTCCAGTCGGGCCAGATGGTGTTGGCATTGGGGTTGGCGTAGCGCTGCAGTTCCATGCCGTGCCAGCTCTCGGGGATCACCTGTGCGGGGCCGTCGAGTACACAGTCGGCATTGGCTTCGAGGCGCCAGTAGGCATTGACCTCGACGCCGCCGCTCAGATTGACGCCCGTGGCGGTCATCTCGGCCGACGCTGTCATCCCCGAGGGGACGGCGACGGTGACGGCGCCCGAGTTGGGGCCCTCGGCGGCGATGTTGATGCGTGCGACGAAGCGGTTGAGCAGTGTCGAGCCGGAGTAGGGGAGTGAGGCCTCCTTGGCCCATGTCACACCCCCGTCGGCCGATACCTCGACGGCGCCGGTGGCCGTCACGGTTGCGGTCCCCTCGGCGGGGGTCAGGCTAAAACCCGAGACCATGAACTCGCGGGTGAGCGACTGGCCCACGTAGCCCTCGCCGAGATTGCCGTCGGCGGGGGAGAGGGTGAGGTCGCCCGAGAGGTTGCAGTAGCCTTCGAGCAGGCCGCCGTCGCGGCAGAGCTCGACGAAGCGGCGTGCGATGAGGGCCGCGCCGGTGGCGCTGAGGTGGGTCGAGCCGTCGCCGTCGCCGAGGATGGCGTGGCAGTCGGCGTCACCGTAGCCCAGGTAGAGCTCGGCGGTGGCGGTGGTGAGGTCGACGTAGGGGACATCCTTCTCGATGCCTACCTGACGCATATTGTCAACATAGTCCATGGTGTGGTCCGAGGCGGGTACGCTCTGTTTTTCGAGGATGCCGTTGGATGTGAGTTTCGAGAAGCTGTCGCCGAGATCGTGACGTCCATTGCGGCGGATGTCGTTCCCGGAGAAGTACATACGGCAGATGGGGCCTACGAGGATGGGCTGTACGCCGAGGGCGCGGGCCTCGTCGATGTAGAGGCGAAGATACTTCTTATACGTATCGTATGGAGTTGTGCCTCGGTAGTCGGTCGAGTTTGCGAGCTCGGTGTTGCCGACAGAGGTATAATAGGCTTTGAGTTCGTCGCCGTCCATGCCCGAGGTCTTCTCGTCGTTGTGTGCGAACTGGATGAGCAGGATGTCGCCGGGCTCCATCTGGGTCTTGACCGAAGTCCAGAAGGAGGCTTCCTTATAGAAGCTCTTGCTCGATGCGCAGTTCTTGGCGCGATTGTTCACATCGATGCCGGTGAGGAACTGTTGGAGATACTGACACCATCCGCGGGTGACGGTGGCGTTCTCGTCGTAGTTTGCCATGGTGCTGTCGCCTATGGTGTGGACCTTCTTGGCTCCGACGGGGAGCGAGAGGCCGAGGGCGAGGGCGGCCGAAGCCGCGATTGAGAGGATGCGTTTCATGGGTTGGTTATGGGGGTATTTTGTGATTTATGGCGCAAAATTAGGGGTAAAAACTGATTCAGAAGGGTAAAAACGGCCCAAAGAGGGGTAAAATTGGGGAATCATCCGATTTTCGGGGTAGGGGACACCTATATTATATAGTATAGCTCTTTTTGCTGTCATAGCTATTATAGCTGCCATAGCTGCCATAGCTACTTTAGCTATTTTAGCTATTTTAGCTATCATAGCTATCATAGCTATCGTGGTTCTTTCGGGGGTCTCGGGATAGCTATTGTTTGTTAATTCTCCCCGAAAATGGCGAAAAATCCAAATAAAATTCGTATATTTGCCCCCAAATCGGCAAGGCGGAAGCGCGTCTTGCCCATACCATATTGCAAATCAAATACTTAATTACTTAATACCCATCTCAACACAATGCAAAGCAAAGGATCTTTGGGTAGTGTTGTTGCCGGTGTGATTGCCATTTTCATGGTTCTCATCTGCGCCTTCTACCTCTCCTTCACCGCAGTGACCAATCACTACGAGAAGAAGGCGGCCGAGTATGCCGCCGCAGAAGCCGCCAAGGACAACAACTCGCCTGACACCAGACGCGTGGCTTACAGCGATTACATCAAGAACATCGCCAACGAGAAAGTCTATCTCGGCTACACATTCAACGAAGTACAGAAACTGGCCGTAGGCCTCGGTCTCGACCTCAAAGGCGGCATGAACGTCACCTTGCAGGTTTCGGTGCCTGACATCCTTCGCTCCATGGCCAATGCCGATGGCAACCCCTACTTCAACCAGGCCATGGCCAACGCCGACTCCATCGCCAAGATCAACAAGTCTGCCGACTATATCGACCTCTTCTGCAACGAGTACCGCAAGCTCGACCCCCAGGGCGACCTCTCGGTGGTATTCCGCGACCAGGTCAAGAGAGGCGAGAGCTTCGACGCCGTCAAGAACTCGCTCCGCCAGGAGGTCAAGGACCGCGTGAGCTCGTCGACCAACGTCCTCCGCACCCGTATCGACGCCTTCGGTGTCGTCGCCCCCAACATCCAGGAACTCGAAAAGGATGGTCAGATCCTGCTCGAACTCCCCGGTGTCAAGGAGCATGAGCGTGTGCGCGAGCTCCTCAAGAGCAACGCCAACCTCGAATTCTACGAGACCGTGCCCTTCAACGACATCGCCGGCGCCCTCCAACAGCTCGACAACACCCTCCGCGCCGACTCGACCGGCAACGGCAAGGGCCTCTTCGACTACTTCCTCCAAGTCGGCAACCCCCGCAACATGATCGGCGTGGGTGCAGCCGCCGAGACCGCCCGCGACACCATCGACGCACTCCTCGCATCGCCTGCAGCCAAGCGCATCCTCCCCTCGAACGTGAAG
This sequence comes from uncultured Muribaculaceae bacterium, assembly GCA_947178235.1. Lineage (GTDB taxonomy): Bacteria > Bacteroidota > Bacteroidia > Bacteroidales > Muribaculaceae > Duncaniella. The sequence continues at coordinate 6,057 of CAMWXQ010000007.1, read as the reverse complement.
CTCGCGTGGGAGTTCAAGCCCGAGGTTGTGCAGATCAACGACTCGGTACGCGGCAAACGCAACCTCGCAATCTATCAGATGGTGGCCCTCAAAACCACCAACGGCAAGCCCGCACTCAGCGGCGACGTCATCACCACCGCAACCTCGGACTATGACGCAATGCAGGGCGGCAACTATGTCTCCATGAACATGAAGCCCGAGGCTGCCCGCCAGTGGGCCCGCATCACCGCCGCAAACATCGAGAAGCAGGTGGCCATCGTCCTCGATGACCATGTCTACTCCGCTCCCCGCGTCAACTCGGTCATCGAGGGCGGACGCTCGCAGATCACCGGCGACTTCACCACCGACGAGGCAAAGGACCTCGCGAACGTGCTCAAGTCGGGTAAGATGGCCGCCAAGGTGGACATCATCTCCGACACCGTCATCGGTCCCTCGCTCGGCGAGCAGGCCATCCACGACGGCCTCTGGTCCTTCATCATCGCCCTCGTGCTGCTGATGGTCTTCATGTGCATCATCTACGGCCCCATCCCCGGCCTCATCGCCAATGTGGCCCTCATCTTCAACATCTTCTTCACCTTCGGTATCCTCGCCTCGTTCCAGGCCGTGCTCACCCTCTCGGGTATCGCCGGTATCGTGCTTGCGCTCGGTATGGCTGTGGACGCCAACGTGCTCATCTACGAGCGCGCCAAGGAGGAGCTCCGCGCCGGCAAGAGTGTCCGCACCGCCATCCAGGACGGTTACAGCAACGCCTTCTCGGCCATCTTCGACTCGAACCTCACCTCGATCATCACCGGTGTGATCCTGCTCCTCTTCGGTACAGGTCCCATCAAGGGCTTCGCCACCACACTCATCATCGGTATCATCTGCTCGTTCTTCACCGCAGTCTACCTCACCCGCCTCATCTATCTCCTCGGCGCCAAGACCAAGCCCTTCGAGAACCTCACCTTCTCGACCCCCATCTCGGCCAAGATGTTCCAGAACGCCCACTTCAACTTCCTGGGCGCGCGTAAGGTGAGCTTCACCGTCGTGGGCATCATGGTTGTCGTGGTCCTCATCAGCTTCTTTGCCCGCGGCCTCAACCAGGGCATCGACTTCTCTGGCGGCCGCAACTATGTAGTCTAGTTCGACCACCCCGGCAAGACCGACGTGCTCCAGCAGCAGCTCGCTCCCCTCATCAACGGTGCCCAGCTCACCGTCATCACCATCGACGACAACACCAAGGTGCGTATCTCGACCAACTACAAGATCGACTCCGATGAGGAGGGTATCGACAACGAGATCACCGAGATCCTCTACAACGGCCTCAAAAGCGAGATCGGCGACATGAGCATGGACGACTTCTCGACCACCAACGAGAACGTCGGTATCCAGTCGTCGCAGAAGGTGGGCCCGACCGTGGCAAACGACATGCGCACCGACGCATACATCGCCGTGGGCATCGCCCTCCTCGCCATGTTCCTCTACATCCTTATCCGTTTCCGCAACGTGGCATTCTCCGTGGGCGCGCTCGCAGCCGTGGCCTTCACCGCCTTCACCATCATCGGCTTCTACTCGCTCTTCCAGGGTCTCTTCCCCTTCGCCATGGAGGTCGACCAGTCGTTCATCGCCGCCATCCTCACCGTCATCGGTTATCAGATCAACGATACCGTGGTGGTCTTCGACCGTGTGCGTGAGAATGTAGGTCTCTACCCGAAGCAGAGCTTCTTCGACACCATCAACTCGTCGATCAACTCGACCCTCGGCCGTACCATCATGACCTCGGGCTCGACACTGCTCGTGCTCCTCTGCATCTTCATCCTCGGCGGCGACGCCATCCGCTCGTTCGTCTTCGCGATGATCTGGGGTGTCATCATCGGTACCCTCGCCACCATGTTCGTGGCCGCTCCCGTAGCATACATCACCGACGCCCGCCGTCACGGCAAGAACGCCGCCAAGGCCTGAGCAATCGGTCTGTAATCCATATCGCTCTCCCTCGCCCCACCGGGCGAGGGAGAGTTTTTTTATCCTCAGACTTGGCAATCAGCCAATAATGTTGTATATTTGTGGTCGATAAGCCAAATAGCTACCATAGCTATAATAGCTATTTCTCTCAACTTTCAACTCTCAACTCCCCGTGGACTCCCAACTCATCCCGCGGCTCCGGCATATCATGGAGCTACACCACATGACCCAGCGCAAACTGGCCGAGAGGCTGAGGCTCGACCCGTCGAACCTCTCGAAGGTCCTCTCGGGCAAGCTACCCTTCACCGAAGGGCTCGTCAACCGCATCGTCATCGACCTCGGCATCTCCAAGCGCTGGCTCACGACCGGCGAGGGGCTCCCCTATGACAAGCCCGAACCCGTCGAGACTCTCCCCATGCCTGTCCCCGGCGAGCGCCCCGGGCCGATACCTGTCTATGACCTCGACGTCACCGCAGGGTGCCAGAGTCTCGAGTCGCTCTTCGGCTCCACCGTCCCCGCGGGCACCATCGACATCCCCGGCCTCAGCCACAACTCGGCGGTCGTGAAGGTCCGCGGCGACTCCATGGCGCCGCGCATCGCCAATGGCGGCTTTGTCGCCATACGCCGCATACGCGATATGCGCAACATCGCCTGGGGACAGATTTATGTCGTTGAACTCGAAGAATACAGGCTCGTGAAGTATGTGCGCCGCCATCCCGACCCCTCGCAGGTCATACTCCACTCCGACAATCCCGCATACGACGACATGGACATCGACCGCGCCGACATCCGCAAGCTCTATGTAGTCGAGGCTATCCTCAACTACGAGGTTCAGTAGTGAGTGTGCGGTAGATCCCCGAGAGCTTCTTGATATTGGCCGGGAGGGCGAATCGCTCGCGTATCAGAGCGTGCCCCTCGCGGCTCAGTGTGGCGCGCAGCACGGGGTCGGTCGCCACGGCGAGCAGCGCCCGTCCTATCCCCTCCGTGTCGCCGGGCTCGACCATCAGCCCCGTCACGCCGTCGGTGATCACCTCGGGTATCGACGCCACCGGGGTCGAGATGTTCGGAATCCCCCGCGCCATCGTTTCGAGTATCGTCATCGGCAGCCCCTCGTTATAGGAGGGGAGTATGTTCACCATCGTGTCGTCGAGTATTCGGCGCTTCTCGTCGCCCGAGATCCAGCCGATGTGGGCGACGCGGTGGACGAGCCCCATGTCGCGCACGCGGTGGCGCACCTCGTCGGTCTCTCCGTCGCCGCACAGGTACACCTTCACGTCAGCGGGGAGCTCGCGGTCTATCCGCCTCAGCGCTTCGAGCAGGTCATAGACCCCCTTGCGCTCGCCCAGACGGCCGAGGAAGAGGATTCCGCGCGCATTGGGGTTGTACATCGGCTCCTCGGGCACATCGACGGCGTTGTACAGCACCTCGACGCGCGCCCCGGGGACCTTGGAGGTTATCCCGTCCACGAGCCTGCGGCTCAGCACCACATTGACATCTGCCTCGGCCAGTACACTGCGCACGAGCCTCTTGGCCCACTCGGGGAGCGACGCATACCACGGCTCGAACTCTGCGCCGTGATGGTGTAGCACAACGGGGATGCCGTGGCGGTGCAGGAGGCGTATCAGCAGCCCCTTGCGCACGAAGCTCCCGCGCTCCGAGACGTGCAGGTGGGCCACGTCGATCTCACCCGCGCGCGCCATGCGGCGTATGCGGCGCCACGCCCGCGCGAAGCGGCGCGCCATCCCCATCTTGCCTCCGTCGCCGTGCGTGGGCACGAAGGTGATGTCGACATCCGCGGGCCACGCCCCCGAGTCGAGGTAGTTGCGCACCACGCTCACCATCCCACCCTTGTAGGAGAGGTCCGAGCAGCACATCAGAATCTTCATAGGCTAAGAGAGTATGTTTGGGGCTCCTTTCAAGGCTTGCGCAGGCGGCGCAGGAGGTTTTTGAGTTTCAGATATATCGGCGATGGGGCGGTGGTCATGTCGGTGGCCATCGTCTCGGCCATCGTCATGGTCTCGGTCTCGGCCAGCGAGGTCGTGGTCTCGGTCCCGAACTGCCCCGGGTAGATCATTATGAGGTTGCCCGACTGATAGTAGCGTTGCAGGTAGGGTGGCACCTCGTCCATGTCCGAGTCGAAGGAGACCGATGTGCGGCGCGCGCTCACGACCACGAGCAGGTCGTCCTGTCCGACGCTCCCCTGCCTCAGCACAAAGTCGTCGAAGCTCTCCACCCGCTTGTGGCTCACGGCGATGCCGATGCGGGCGCGCAGGAGCACGGCGCGTATCATACGCATCGTCTCGTCCTCGCACCAGAACTCCACCGGGCAGCCGATGTGGCGGCAGAGGTTCCCGACCGCCTGCACCCAGCGGGTGAAGCCGGTCTCGAACTCGGCCTTCTTCGGCACCGCCACATAGACCTTCGAGAGGGTCGACAGGGGGTTGAAGCAGCGCGTGATGCAGATCATGCGGTTGGTCGAGCGCAGGAGCCGCTCTATCTTGTCGCCGAGGAACGAGTCTATCAGCGCCGTGCGTCGGTGGAGCCCGATGATGACCTCGGTGATGTCGCGCTCCTGCATGGTGTTCAGCACTCCGGTGATGAAGTTGAGGTCATATCGTTCGATGGGGGTCAGCGACACCTCGACGGCGGCCGCCGCCCGCTCGGCCACGTCGAGCGAGTTGCGCGAGATCGACCGCGACGGGGCCGAGTTGTCATTGCGCACATGCAGGGCATAGAAGTCCCCCGCCACCGACGAGTCCGGGAAGCGCATAGCCAGTGCCAGGTCCACGATTCCGGGCGCCATGAGTGGGTTCGAGATTGCGAGCAGCGTGCGCGGGCGTATGGTCGAGAGGTCGCGGTCGACGTCGGCCTGCGCCTGTTCGAGCAGTTGCACTTTCAGCCGTGCCGCCGCACTCGCCGTACCCATCGACGAGACCGTGCAGGTCACGAGTATCATGAGGATCGTGCCGTTCAGCACCTCGACTCCGAAGAGGTCCATCGTGTATCCGATCGTCACCACGGCGAGGGCCACCGCCGTGTGGGCGTTCGAGAGCTGGTACATCATCTTGCGGTCTGTGGCCGTGAGCCCGAAGACCTTCTGCGTCACCAGGGCCGCGAGCCACTTCGACGCCATCGCCACGGCGCACATCACCGCCGCGATGTAGAGCGTCTCCCACCCGCGCGTCAGCACGGTGAGGTCGATCATCATGCCTACGCCGATGAGGAAGTAGGGGATGAACAGCGCATTGCCCACAAACTCGATGCGCCCCATCAGCGTCGACCGCGAGGGGATGAACTTGTTCAGCACCAGTCCCGCGTAGAACGCCCCGAATACACTTTCGAGCCCGATCCAACCCGCGACCGCAGCCGCGAGGAAGACCATCACCATGACGTAGACGAACTGCGAGATTCCGTCGTGGTACTTCTTGAAGAACCACCGCGTCAGCCTCGGGTAGGTATAGTATATCGCCGCCGAGTAGACCACGAGGTTGCCCAGGACAGGCACGAGAGACCTTATCGAGCCCTCGCGCACCACGCCGAGGACACCCGCGAGCACGACGAGCGAGCCGAGGACCGTCACGATCGTACCCGCGATGGCGATGATTACCGCCGGCGACTTCGTCACCCCGAAGCGGGCCACAATGGGATAGGCGAGCAGTGTGTGGGCCGCGAACATCGACGCGAGCAGCGTCGCCTCGATCATCCCCATCTTCAAGAAGATGATCGCAGCCGCCGCGCCCAGGACGAGCGGGATGAAGAACGTGAATGCGCCGAAGACCAGACCCCTGCGGAGATTCTTGCGCAGGTGGTACATGTCTATCTCGATCCCCGCGAGGAACATCAGATACAGGATGCCCACCTGCCCGAACACCTCGAAGCTCATATCCCTGTCGAGCAGCCCGAAGCCGTTCGGCCCCACCGCCACACCCGCCGCGATCAGCCCGATCACATACGGGATTTTCAGACGGTTGAACACCAGCGGAGTCACAAGCAGAATCGCCATCACCGTCAAGAAGATGGGCACAGGCTGACTTATGAGAGGCGCAGACGCGAGCATGGTGAGGGACTAAGGTTGATTTGCAGCAAAGGTACGAAAAATCCGGGATACTCCCAAAC
>CAMWXQ010000006.1 GCA_947178235.1 uncultured Muribaculaceae bacterium | reverse complement strand
TATCATACAGCGTGAGGCTCCGCGTTGCTCGTTCTACTCAGATGGGCACATGCCAGAGCCTCGATTCGTGGGACGGGTAACGGATACAGATCTTCACGCTTTTTGTTTATTAATACATTGATAGTCAACGAGGTGGATCCGTGGACAAAGCGTAAACCATGAAAAAAGTTTTGCTTTTGCTGCTCGGAGTGCTCCTCGCGCTTTCTGCAATGGCCCGCAACTTCGCGTACACCTACGAGGGCGAGACCCTCACGTACACGGTCATCGACGAGGATGCAAAAACCTGCATGACCGCCCAACAGTTCGGCGAACTCAGTGAGAATATCGTGATACCCGAAAAAGCAAATGACGGCACGGCGCAGTACACAGTGGTAGCCATCGGAGAAAACTCCTTCAACCATTCCAACCTTAAATCGGTTACCATACCCGGCTCAGTGACCGAAATCAGAGACTATGCATTCTCGTCTTCTAACCTTACGTCGGTAAACATTCCCGCCTCCGTGACAAAAATCGGTATGAGTGCTTTCGACGCTTGCAATGGATTGACTTCTGTAACCATCCCCGCCTCCGTGACTGAGATCGGATGGTATGCTTTCAGTGGTTGCTACTCCCTTGCATCAGTCTCCATCCTCGGCTCGGGGGTTGAAATCGGATTAGATGCTTTTAATTGTTGGGGAGGCAGTCTTGAAAAAGCCGAATTTGCAAGTATCGAGGCTCTATGCAGCATGAAATTTGGCAGTGCCGAATCCAATCCGCTTACCTTCGCCAAACATTTGTATATTGATGGCAGCGAAGTCGTAGACGTCGTTATCCCGGCGACAGTCACCGAAATCTGCGACTGGGCGTTCTATCAATTCGAAAATATGGCTTCGGTCTCCATCCCCAACTCCGTGACCAAAATCGGCAGGTATGCTTTCAGCGGTTGTGGCCTCACCTCCATCCTCATCCCCGCCTCGGTGACCGAAATCGGCGAGTGGGCTTTTTCGGGCTGTGGCAATACCCTTGTGAAAGCTGAATTCGAAAGCATAGAGTCTCTGTGCAGCATCAAGTTTACCGATGCCCTCTCCAATCCTCTTTCCTGTGCAAAGTACCTGTATATCGATGGCAAAGAAGTCGTGGATGTGGTGATTCCCGAAACTGTCACCGAAATAGGTAATTTAGCTTTTTGCTATTACTCCAACCTAAAATCAGTCTCCATCCCCAACTCCGTAACCAGAATCGGTGCGAGCGCTTTCAGCTGTTGCGACGGTCTCACTTCTGTAACTATCCCAGCCAAGATCACCGGAATAGGTCAGAGGGCTTTCTTCGGTTGTGAGTGGCTTACATCTGTTTACTATGGAGCGGAGAATCCCATCCTTGCCCCCGACGACGTATTCGAAGAGATACCGCGAACAGCCACCCTCTATGTCCCGGAATCGGCAATAGCAAAATGCAAGGAGACCGAGCCGTGGAAGGGATTTGCGAATATTGTGGCATACGATTTCTCGGGCATCGATGAGGTCGTGGTCCGGTTCGACGCCAATCTCCCCGTGGAGGTCTATGATCTCAATGGAGTGAAGGTCGGCGACAACACCGATGGCCTCCTCCCCGGACTCTATATCCGCAGACAGGGCACCAACGCAGAAAAAATCTTCGTGAAATAACACACCCAAAAACCCAAACCTCGGAGGGCTGAACTCGTGGCGACAACCAAGTCGCCACAAGCTCAGCCCTCCGACCTATTGTAGGGACATGCCTTCGGCATGTCCCTACAATCGTTAATGTTGATTATGCTAACCTTGTCGTCACAAGACGCATCAAACCCCACGGGATTTCATCCGTGGGGTTTGATGCATTGGAATTCCAAATTCAAGAGATTCACCCTCACTCCACCTCCTCGATGTTGAGGGCGGGGCGGATGTCGGTGTTGGGGGTGATGTCCGGGGTCTGCGACGAGGGGATGATCTTGATGATCTTGCCGTCGGGGGCTATGTAGAGGTCGGTGTCGGGCTTGCCGGCAGTCTCCATCTCGGCGATGTAGAACGACATGGCGGTCTGCTGGTAATAGGAGATGTCGTCGAGGGTCCACATGCCGTATTCGCTCTGCTCGATGGCTTTGAGCACGGGGAGGTCGGGGACAGACATGATGTTCTTGCCGTAGTCGATCTCGGTCATGGCCCACTCGACGGTGAGTGCGTTGAACCATACGTCGTACTCGGCGCCGTTCTGGTCGAATTCGGCCACCTGCCATGCGGCTTTCTTCTCCCACTTGACACCTGTGGCGCCGGGATAGACCTGGTCGAGTGCATACTGGAAGGCTGCCGAGGGAGCGGGTTCGTCCTTGTCGTCGTTGCACGACACAAAGCCCAGGGCCATCGCCATGACGGCAAGGAGCGAGAAAATTGTTTTCTTCATAGTCGGAGTTGTTGGGGGGATTATCAATTATTTATTCTTGTGCCGAGTTCGGCGGCGAGCTTGCGCACGGCATCGTGCTCGTCACACGATCCGGCGTGTTTGAATGTGGTGCGGGGCAGGTCGGTGCCGAGCAGTTCGGCCATTAGGGCCGAGGCGCGCTCGGACCACGAGCATCCGCCGACGAGGACGATGTCCCTGTTTTTGAGCCCGCGTATCACGAGGCCGTCCACAAAAGTCTTGACCGGGGGGAAGATGGGCTCCGAGTAGGTCGGCGAGGCTATGAGCAGACCCTTGTGGCGGAATGCGGCGGCGAGCAGACGGCTGAGGTCGGCGGTCGAGGCATTGAACATCTCGATGGGGCCGACGCCGGCACATGCGAGTTCGTGTGCGGCACGCTCGGCCATCATGGCGGTGTTCCCGTACATCGAGCCGTAGACGATGGTCACGCCGTTGTCCAGGGGCTCGTAGCGGCTGAGGCGGTCATAGAGATCTACGACGCGGGCCACATGGCTGCGCCACACGGGGCCGTGTGTCGGGCAGATGGTCGAGATCGCGAGGGGTTGGAGCTTCTGGAGCGCCTTCTGCACGAACTGGCCGTACTTGCCGACGATGCTCGCATAGTACCGTTCCATCTCGGCGAGGTACATCTCGGTCTGGGCACCGCCGTCGAGCACATAACCGGCCAGGGCGCCGAAACACCCGAAGGCGTCGCCGCTGAACAGCGTCTCCTCCTCGACCAGGTAGGTCATCATCGTCTCGGGCCAGTGGACCATCGGGGTGAGGGCAAAGCGGAGCGTGACCCCCTCGCCGAGGCTGAGGGTATCGCCGTCCTTGACTTTGAGGACACTCCCCTCGACGCCGTAGAATCCGCGCACCATGTTGATGGTCTGGCCGTTGCCCACGATGGTGATGTCGGGCCACACGGCGCGCAGGGCACTGATGCCCCCCGAGTGGTCGGGCTCCATATGATTGATTATGAGATAGTCCGGCTTGCGGTCGCCGAGACGCGACTTGATCTCGTCGATCTGCCGTGCGGCGTGGCCGACCTCGACGCCGTCGACGATGGCCACCTTGTCGGGGCCCGTGACGAGGTACGAGTTATAGCTGACACCATAGGGGAGAGGCCACATGGCCTCGAACTTGGCCGTTGTGCGGTCATTGACACCGATATAATATATCTTGTCTGAAATGCAATTTACGTCCATTGTCTATATTGTGTTTATCTCTATAACAATCCGGACCGAAAAAATATTCCGGCCCGCAAAATTAAAAAAATCCCGCGACCTGTGCAAAATCATTATCGGCGGTTCTCCGGAGGCGCGTTTTTTATTTGCGGGGACAGGATTTTTTTGTACCTTTGCGGATGGATTCATTCCGACTCACATTTACCTTGTAAAAATACTTATCTACTTTTAATTCTCTGACCCTTAAATCATGAAACGCTTTTCACTCCTGGGGGCTGCTGTGTGTGTGGCCCTCGCATCGTGGGCGCAGGCGGACATCCACGTGGCCGTCGACGGAAACGACTCGGCTTCCGGTACAATCGACGCCCCATTCGCCTCGCTCGAAAAGGCCGTCGAGGCCGTCCAGCCCGGCGGTACAATCTATATGCACGCCGGAACCTATTATCCCCCCAAACGTGTACGTGTGCCCGAGAAGGCCACATCGGCTTCGGCCCGCATCACCCTCACCGCTTGGGGCGACGACGAGGTCATCATCGACGGCTCGAAGATGGAGCCCAAGTCGGTGAACGAGTTCAAGGGCTCGCGATGCATGTACTTCCCCTACTGGGCCAACTACTGGTACGTCAAGGGCCTCATCTTCCAGAACGCCAAGGACAACGGCATCAAGGTCGAGGGCAGCTACAATATCTTCGAGCGCTGCGTATTCCGCGGCAACAATGACACCGGTCTCCAAATAGGCATGTTCAAGGATTGGAGCATCGAGGAGATGACAGGTTTCCCCATCTCGGGCACTCCCGAGTTCAACCCCGGCTACACATACTGCCGCGGCAACAAGGTCATCAACTGCGACTCGTACAACAACTATGACGCATACTCGTTCAGCGGCACCGACGACGGCGGCGACGCAGACGGATTCGCCTGCAAGCTCTTCCCCGGCCCCGGCACAGAATTCTACGGATGCCGCGCATGGAACAACTCGGACGACAACTGGGACCTCTACATGGTCTACCACCCCGTCGTGATCGACAACTGCTGGGCATGGAACGCCGCACTCGACGCCAACGGCTCGAAGACCCCCGGCAACGGCAATGGATTCAAGCTCGGTGGCGGCGGATCGTCGGGCGGCGCAGCCTTCGACCAGTCGACCGGCGCACACGTCGTCCGCAACTGCGTGTCCTTCTCGAACACCGTCAAGGGCTTCGACCAGAACAATGCATACGAGGGCATGTACCTCTTCAACAACGTGGCTTGGGACAACGAGTACAACTACCGCTTCCCCACCATGTTCAAATTCGGCGGGATGCGCATCCGCAACTGCGTAGGCTTCCTCCCCCGCAAACTCAACCACGAATTCCTCTCGGCCGACAAGACCGGCTCCGTCGTTCCCGACACCGACTTCAACTCGTGGACCCTCATCGACGGCTGCGACGCATACAAGGATGGCAACAAGGTGGGCAAGACCAAGGTCTACGCCGCCGACCACACCTCGCAGTTCCTCTCGCTCTCCGAGGCTGACGCCAAGGCTGCCCGCTTCCCCGACGGCTCGCTCCCCGAGAACAACTTTGCCCGCCTCGTCGCCGGCAGCACCTTCGTCGACAAGGGCGAGGCCGTCGACGGCTTCGTGCCCGTGCGCTTCATGACCGAGGCCGAGGCCAAGCAGTATGGCCTCGAACTCGTCACCGCAGCCCCCATCACCATCGAGCATAACGGCGCCGCACCCGACCTCGGCGCATTCGAGAGCGGTCAGCCCTCGGCCGGACGCATCTACCACATCTCCGGCGACCTCGAACAGACCGTCTACAAGGGCACCGAGATCATGCCCGTGACCATCAAGTGGGGCGGCGCAGCCACCGACGTCACCGTCACCGGCGACGGCATCGCCCAGCTCTCCGTGGCCAAGGACGCCGAGGCCAAGTCGATCGTCATCACCGGCGCCCCCACCTCTGACATCCACGCCGTCATCTCGACCGTCGGCGGCGAGACCACCGCGAGCCTCAACCTCGACATCACCGTCTCCGACATCGCGCCCGCCACGCTCACCTGCACCTCGGGCAACCTCACCCAGCTCATCTTCCGCGGCTCGCCCGTCCAGCCCATCGTCATCGAGGCCGGCGGCGGTGCCACAGCCATCTCTGTCGAGGGTCTCCCCGAGGGCCTCGCAGCCGACACCAAGGGTCTCGTGATGACCATCTCCGGCACCCCCACCGAGGACGGCACATTCACCGTCACCGCCACGGGCGGTATGCTTCCCGTCACCCTCTCCGGCTCTGTGACGCTCGAGACCCCCTACCGCATCCTCACCGGCGACTGGTACCACATCCAGGATGCCTATGAGAATATCCCCGAGGATCTCCGCGGCGTAGTGAGCCTCGAAGACGGCACCAACTACTCGTCGACATGGAACCCCGAGTACACCGAGAACGGCTCGGTACCCGGCGGCTGCACCGCTGGTGCCGTCAACGTCGAGCGCGGCTGCGCACTCGTCTGGAAGCTCCCCTCGCTGCTCGAACTGAAAGCCAACATCCACTTCACCGGCGGCCGCTACCTCGAAGTCCGCTGGCAGTACGAGGGTGAGGCCGAGCACTCATGGACCTCGTCCAAGCTCTCCAAGACCACCCTCGTGGGCTGGGATCTCCTCGCCAATGCCGGCTTCGCCGCCACCGACCGCCCCGTGACCGTCAAGTTCGTCAACCCCACCTCGAACAACGGCGGCATCCGCGTCTATGACTTCTTCGTGAAGGTCCATGGCGAGCCCGGCGACCTCAGCGGCATCGCTGCCCCCGTGGCCCCCGAGGCTGAGGCTCTCGGCTTCACCGTCACCGACGGCGCCATCGTCGTCGACACACCCGCCGACATCGCCGGCATCGCCCTCTACTCGCTCGACGGCCGCATGGTCGCCTCCTCGCGCATGAGCTCGATCCTCGCCCGCCCCAACGGCCAGCCCGGCGTCTACATCCTCCAGGTCATCGCCGCCGACGGCACCTCGCACGTCGCCAAGGCAGTACTCCGCTAACCGCATAACCCAAACCCTATCCGTAGATAGCTGTCATAGCTACCATAGCTATGACGGCTATCTCTATTTTCAAGATATGAGAACAATCCTCCCCGCCATACTCCTTCTCCTCCCCCTCTCTGGAGCGGCCCTCGACATCACCCGCGCCGCGGGATGGCACGAGACCGCCGTCGCCGAGTGGGAAGACCACCCCGGCACTGACCGCTACGAGGTATCGTGGTCCGGCGACGGCCGGACAGACGTCAAGGCCGACGACCCCCTCATACGCCATTATCCCGACGGATGGCGCGTGGACATCCCCGGTCTGAGGGCCGGAAGCTATACCGTCACCGTCACGGCCCTCGCCGCCGACGGATCGACCCTTGCCTCGGCCACCACAGCGCCCGTCGAGGTCACCCCATTCGTGCGCGAGGGATTCGCCTTCCGCGAGGGTGCCCCTGGTGCCTACGCTATGGACGGCGCCCCCAAGGAAGGTGCCCGAATCCTCTACATCACCCCCGACAACGTCAATACCGTCGAGATGGCCGTCATCACCGACGGCAAGGGCAAGGAGACCACTGGCACAGGCCTCACCGCCATCCTCAAAAACTATAACAAGGGATATGACAAACGCCCCCTCATCATCCGCATGATCGGCTGCATCAGCGGTGTGACGGGTCTAAAAGGTGGCACCGCCGTGGAGTTCACCGGCGCCAACTTCGGCACCCGTGCAACAGAAAACGTCACCGTCGAGGGTATCGGCGACGACGCCACCGCCTACGGCTTCGGGTTCTACGCCAAACGATGCAAGGGGCTCGAAATACGCAATCTCGGGGTCATGCTCTTCCCCAACGACGGCATCTCGGTCGAGAACGATAACCGCAACCTCTGGTTCCACCACTGCGACTTCTTCTACGGCCAGCCAGGCAAGGACGCCGACCAGAGCAAGGGGGACGGCACAATCGACATGAAGTACAACAGCTCGGACATCACCGTCGACCACAACCACTTCTTCGACTCGGGCAAGTGTACTTTTGCCGGGGGCGCGACGGAGTCGGGCGCGATATACTTCACATACCACCACAACTGGTTTGACCACGTCGACTCGCGTGCGCCGCGCCTCTGCCACGCCACCGCCCACGTCTACAACAACTACTTCGACGCCAACCCCACCATGACCCTCCTCAGCACCGAGAACAGCTCGGCGTTCGTCGAGGCCAACTACTTCCGCAACTGCACCTCGCCCATGGAAATCAACATGCAGGGCACCAACAAGAAGCGTTGGCCCGACGGCACACAGGACGGAGGCATGAACAAGGGATTCAACAATCTCTATGAGGGGCGCTACGAGCTCATCACGCAGCACGACAACCCCACCGACTTCGACGTCTATGTCGTCGACGACCGCAACGAGCAGATTCCCGAGACCGTCAAGAGCCTCAGAGGGGGCAACACCTATGACAACTTCGACACCGCCCCCGATATGTACCAATACGTCGCCGACGCACCCGAGACAGTCCCCGAACGGGTCATGGCCGACGCTGGGCGCATCGACGGCGGAGACTTCAAGTGGACCTTCGACCCCGCGGTGGACGACACCAAGACCGCCGTCGACACTCCGCTCAAGAATGCCCTGCTCGCCTACAAGGGCACCCTGCTCTCCATCGGCGGCAAGGCCCCGGCCACCTCGGCCATCAGCGACATACAGGCCGACGGCTCCGACCCCGCCGAATGCTACGACCTCCTCGGCCGCAGGGTCACCGCCCCCACCGCAGGCATCTACATCCTGCGCCGCGGCACCCGGGTCACGAAAATCAAGCTCGACTGACCCCTCAGCCGCATAATCCAACACATCAACCACATACGACCTGCGTCGTATGTGGTTTTTTAACATCCGGATTGCCAGAATTTCGCCACAAATGATTATCTTTGCAAAATATTTGCTATCAATACCTTGAATCCAATCTCTCTATGCAGAAAAAATTCCTATATCTTGCACTTCTGACGTCAATGGCCGCATCGGCCCAGAACATAGACTTTGATTTTCCGGGACGAAACACCTCTGAGGTGACCGAGCCCAATTATATCGCATGGCCCGTAGGGCGCGTCGCCACGGAGACCAAGACGCTCGACGGAGGCGTCTCCATCACCCTCTCCGCGGCCGAGAAGGCCGACGGCCTCGGCTCAAACTGGAATAAACAGAGTGTCCAGTCGGGCATGAAACTCCTCGGCGACGGCGTGCTCGCCTGCAACCTCGTGGATGGCAATATGGTGAAACTCACCGATGGCCCCACCGCCCTTGTCCTCACCATCAAGGGGCTCGCACCCGGCCATCACTCGCTCCTCGCCTATCACCACAACACGGACAAGAACCAGGTGCTCCCGCCCGTCAATGTCGAGGTGAATGGCGAGATTAAGGTCCGCGGGGCCCTCTACTCGACCAACAAGGATGGCTTCAAGAACTCCGAGGCCGGGACATCGTACGTCGAGTTCGAGGCCGTGGCCGGTGAGCCTGTCGTGATACGCTACATCACCGACCCCCAGGCGGGCGTCACCTACTCGACCACGAGCGTCATGCTCTGCGGCCTCGAATTTGACACCGCTCCCTACGGCATCACCGACGGGTACCCCGAGAACCATGACTTCCACGCCGCAGCCGACGACGGCCGTCTGACCCTGACATGGAAAGGCGCCGACGTCGCCGTCTCGCACAAGCTCGTGCTCGGGACCGACTCCACCGAGGTGGCCGACGCCGTCCGCTATCAGTACGAGGGTACCGATCCACGCTACACCGCCGGCGGCCTCTCGCCCCTCGAACAATACTGGTGGAGGGTCGACGAGGTCGAGGCTGACGGCACCGTCCACACAGGCAAGGTTATGACCTTCCGCACCCGCCGCGACGCATTCCCCGGAGCCGAGGGATACGGCCGCTATGCCATCGGTGGCCGCGGCGGCAGTGTCTACCACGTCACCTCGCTCGAAGATGATGCCGAGACCCCCGGCACACTCCGCTACGGCATCGAGAAACTCTCCGGCCCCCGCACGATTGTGTTCGACGTCGCCGGCCTCATCACGCTCAAGAGCCGCCTCGTTGTCTCCGACAAGTTCGTCACCATAGCCGGCCAGACCGCTCCCGGCAAAGGCATCCTGCTCCGCGGCAAGGCCTTCGGTATGCAGAGCGACGGCATCACCCGCTTCATGCGCCTCTACCTCGGCGGCGCCGACGACTGGAACGACAAGATGGGAGGCAACCCCAATACATCGGACGGCATGGGCATGACCGGCAACGACCACTCCATCATGGACCACTGCTCCATCGCCTGGACCATCGACGAGGGATTCTCCTCGCGCGGCGCCAAGACCATGACCCTCCAACGCACCATGATCAGCGAGGCACTCAACTATGCCGGCCACGCCACTCAGTACGAGCAGCGCGGAAAACATGTATCCCACGGCTACGCGGCCACCATCGGCGGCGGCGAGATGGGGAGCCTCGTGGGCTCCTACCACCACAACTTCCTCGCCCACTGCGAGGGCCGCAATTGGAGCCTCTCCGGCGGCCTCGACGGAGCAGGCAACTATGACGGCCACCACGACGTCTTCAACAATGTCGTCTACAACTGGGGTGGCCGCGCCACCGACGGAGGCACACACCAGCTGAACTTTGTCAACAACTACTACAAGGAGGGCCCCGCCACCACCCAGAGCTTCCTGCTGCGCCATCAGTTCGAGGGCGTGGGCAAGGGAACCCAGAGCGCCTACGTCTCGGGCAATATCCGCGAGAACCTCAACGGCTCCCTCACCGCCGACCGCGAGGGGGACACCTACCGCTACGAACTCTCCAACGGACAGGTCCTCGACTGGGAACCTTGGAGCAAGGAACCCTTCTTCCCGAGCAATGCCACCGTCGAGACCGCCGAGGCAGCCTTCCGCAACGTCCTCTCGGATGTCGGATGCAACATGCCCCTCATCCTCAACCACGACTCACGCGTCATCCGCGAAGCCCTCAACGGCACCACCTCCACCACAGGCCGATACACAGGCAAGAAGGGCCTCCCCGACTGCGAGAGTGACGCAGGGGGCTACGCCTCGCTCGACATCGAGACCTCATCCCACCCCGACGGATGGGACACCGACCGTGACGGAATCCCCGACTGGTTCGAAGCCCTGGCAGACACCGACCCCGCTGTGCCCAACAACAACGACGACCGCGACCGCGACCACTACACCGACCTCGAAGAATACCTCGCATGGGTAGCCCTCCCCAACTTCAACCTCACGGGCGCCATCGAGATACCCCTCTCCGGCTACTTCGCAGGCTACACCGCCCCCGTCTACGCAGTCGACGAATCTCCCGCAGGGATGACCGCCTCCATCAGCGGAGGCACCTTGACCTTGACCCCGACCCCCTCGGCTCGCCGACTCTCCACACTCAGCGTCCGCGCCACACAGGACGGCGTCACCCTGGTCCGCAAATTCAACATCGCCTACCCCGCCGGAGTCTCCGGCCTCCTCGACCTCCCCGCCGACGAGACAGAGCCCGACACCACCCTCTACGACCTCCTCGGCCGCAAAGTCACCAACCCCACCCCCGGCCTCTACCTCCGCAAAGGCTCAAAAGTCATCATCCGCTAACCCCTCGCTTACATAATCAAGGGCTGTGTCGTAATTGTTTTACGACACAGCCCTTGTAGTTTATAGGCGTTTGTTTTCAGAGCAGGACCTTTGTGGTGGTGGGGCCGTGGCGGCGGATGTAGAGGCCGTGGGTGGGGTTGGCGACTTTGCGGCCGAGGAGGTCGTAGTATTCGACGGGTTGGTCGGGGTCCGGAGAGGCGATGGTCTCGACGATGTTGGTCTGGGGTTGGCCGAGGTCAAAGCGGGCTGCGAGGATGCCCCACCCTGCGGGTTTGGGGGTTGTGTCGCCGCCGAGGAGGGTGAAGGTGTTGTTGCCGCGGGCGGTGAGGTACATAGCGCCTGTATCGGGGTCAACGGCGGCGCACTGGCACGAGGGGACGCCTCCGCCGGTGACGATGTTGTACTGGCCTTCGGGGAGACAGGCCACGATGGTCTCGGCGTCATACTCGCGCAGGAATACGCCGACGTTGGCGTTCATCACATACCCGAATACATAGATTTTCTTGGCGTCGGCGGGGTTGGCCAATACGTCGAAGTAGCCTGTGAGGCCGGTCTTGGCCACGGCGCTCGGACGGTCCCAGTCGTCGTCGCGGCTGTCGCGTGCGGCGAGCCATGCGCCTGTGGCGGGGTCGAGTTTGAGGACAAAGCCCTCGCGGTCACTCCCCTGTGTGGCGGCTACGAACTTGGCGGGATCATCGGGGTCTGAGAATTTGATGTTGTACTGGCCGCAGAGGTAGAGGCCGCCGTTCACGAGGCTGATCCCGACGTTCTGCAAGCCGCTCTTATTTTGCACTTTCTCGGCGGGGAAGCATTTGGCCCACGAGACATTGAGGTCGGCGTCGGCACAGATTACCAGCGGGCTCATGACATCCGAGGGAGCGAGGTCGAAGGCTCCCACCTTCATGGTGTGGCCGTCGCCGGTGATGTAGCCCTGGGAGTAGAGCTTGCCGTCGGCCCATACGATTTCCTGACAATAGGATGCGGCACACTGGCCTGTAAGTTGGAGATTGTTGCGGTACCATCCATCCTTGTCGAAGGAGAGGAGCATATAGTCGCCGCAGGCGGTCTGCGTGTCGCCTGTCCACGAGCCTGTGTTCGAGGGGGTGAATACGGCGGGCTCCCCATCCTTGCGGGCCACGGTCATCGGGTTGCGGTAGTTGAGGGCGATATATATGTTCCCCTCATCGTCTACCGTACCCCCCGAGACATTGAACGTCTCGGCCCAGAACTCGGCAGAGTTGCCCGAGGCTGCGGGGCCTGGCTGGGTGGAGAAGTCGACCATACGGTTCCACTCGATCTGTCCTCCGGCAGAGATCTTGGTGATGGCCATGCGATAGTATCGGCGGTCGCAGGTCCAGTCTATCTCAAAGGGTGTGCCGTCGGCATTGACGAGGCGGATATTGGTGTCGAGCATCCCATCGGTGTGGCGCACCTTGGAGACGGTGATGACGCCGCCGTCCGAGGTGGTGGCGCTGAATCCCGAGTTGCTGGCGAAGTCGCCGCTGTTCGAGTAGACACACCAGAGCTTGTTGCCCTGCGCATCGGTTTTGAGCAGGGTGTAGTTGCTGCCATACGAGGTCCCGGCATCATAGGGCGCACCTTTGAAGAGGAACTCGCCCGCGTAGGTGACATCGGGGGCGGCAGCGGTTGTGCCGTAAGTGCCATACCAGTAGACATTCCCGTCCGCATCGAGCGAGATGGAGGTCGACTGGTCGCCGGCAGCGGTCGAGCCGTCGATGAGATTGTCCCATACGGCCTCGGGAGCGGCAGCGGAAACCCCGAGGGCGAGAGTGGCGAAGCTGAAAAGTGAGAGTAACTGTTTTTTCATTCGGTAATCGGTTTTTTTGAACGTGAATTTTCCGCTTGCAAAATTACGTACCCCTCAAAGCCCCGGCAATACCTAAAAACCATTAAGCAGACGGGGCCGAATACTCACTTTTCGGTATTTCGGGCAGAGGTTTTAAGCGGTAATTTTGCATCGTCTAAAAACCACAGTGCCCAGTAACCCCGATGAAGCTCATCCCCGCGATAATACTCATGATGCTCGCAGCCCCGACGCTGCGCGCCGATCTGTTGCGCGGGCGCGTGACCGATGCCTCGGGCGAGCCTCTCCCCTTCGCCGCAGTCTCGGCCACCCCCGGCGCGCACCGCGCCGTCACCGACGACCGCGGCGAGTGGCGCATCGAGCTTCCGTCGGGCAGCTACCGCGTGACCTTCACCTACGTCGGGATGAAGCCGCAGACCCTCAACGTCACCATCACCCACCCCAAGCCCCTGGACGTGAGGATGAAGGAGGACGACAACCTTCTCGGCGAGGTGGTGGTCACCGCCCGCGAGAGCCACGGGCTCACGAGCTCGTCGCGCATCGACCGCGCCGCCATGGAGCATCTGCAACCCACGAGCTTCACCGACCTGCTCGAACTGCTCCCCGGCAATATCTCGCAGACCCCCGACATGGACAAGGCCAACCTCATCACCCTGCGCGAGACCGGTACGGTGACCGCCACGGGGGCCAAGACCGACACGAGCGACGACTATGCCATAACCTCGCTCGGAACGCAGTTCATGGTCGACGGATCTCCGGTAAACACGGACGCCAACATGCAGGGGGTCCCCTCGGCGGCCTCGACAGACCCCGAGGGACGGCGCAACATCACCAACAAGGGTGTCGACATGCGCACCATCCCGACCGACAACATCGAGAGCGTCGAGATCGTGCGCGGAATCCCCTCGGCGGAGTACGGCAACCTCACGTCGGGCCTCGTGAACATCAAGCGCATACAGAGCGCCACGCCGCTGACCGCCCGACTGAAAGTGGACGAGTACAGCAAGCTCTTCTCTGCCGGCAAGGGGTTCGGCCTCGGGCGACAGGTCGTGAACGTCGATGCGGGCTACCTCGACTCGCGCTCGGATCCGCGCGACCCGCGCCAGAACTACAAGCGTCTCAACGGCTCGGCCCGCGCCCATCTGCTCTTCGGCTCGGCGGCATCGGCCCTCTTCACCGACTGGTCTGTCGGAGCCGACTACACGGGCTCGTTCGACAATGTGAAGGAGGACCCCGACCTCAACTATAACAAGGTGGACGAATTCAAGAGCACCTACAACCGCTGGGCCCTCACCACGGACCTCAGCGTGAAACCCAACCGTATCCCATGGCTCGAAGCCGTGCGCTTCAACGGCTCGGTGAGCTATCAGCACGACCTGCTCACCCGCCGCAAGCAGGTTGCGCCGCAGCGCGCCTCCGTCGCCCCGACCACCATGCTGCCCGGGGTGAGCGACGGACACTATCTCGTGCAGGAGTACATCGCCGACTTCCGCAGCGACGGACGCCCACTGGCCCTCTTCCTGAAACTGAGCGCCAACGGACGTGCCGCAAGCTCAAAGGCCATCTCGCACGAGTATAAGGCGGGCGTGGAGCTCTCCACCACCAAGAACTTCGGCGACGGACAGGTCTATGACCTCACGCGCCCACTCGGCGCCGCATGGACCACCCGCCCGCGCGCCTACAAGGATATTCCGGCCCTCAACCTCGTCTCGGCCTATGCCGAGGAGTGTCTGGGCGCGCGCCTCGGGGCCTCGCTGCTCGAAGTCCAGGCCGGTGTGCGCACACAGACCCTCGCGGGGCTCGACCGGAGCTTCCGCCTCGCCGGCAGGGTACACGTCGACCCGCGCCTCAACGCCGTGTGGCACTCGGCGCCGACCGATTGCGCAGGGATGCCGCTGAGGTTCCTCGTGGCGGGTGGATACGGCATCACCACGAGGATGCCGACCGTCGACTACCTCTATCCCCAGGTACACTACAACGACCTCATCCAGCTCAACTACTATGACCCCGTCGACCCGCTCGGGTGCAGCCGCGTGAGCCTGCGCACATATATCGACGACCCCGTGAACCACGACCTGCGCGCGGCGCGCAACCACAAGTGGGAGGTTCGCCTCGGGGCAGACATGGGCATGAACCGCCTCTCGGTCACATACTTCGACGAGCGTATGCGCTCGGGCTACCGCTACTCGACCGTCTACGGGGCCTATGAGATGACCCGCTACGACGCCTCGGGCATCATCCCGGGGTCACTCAGCGCTCCCCCCGCCCTCTCTGCCCTACCCTCCGAGACGATCTCGGTGCTCGACGGATACCGCCGCGTCACCAACGGCAGCCGCATCGACAAGCGTGGCATCGAGTTTCAGATCAACACGGCGCGCTGGGGCGCCATCGGGACGTCGCTCATCGTCAGCGGCGCATGGTTCCGCAGCCGATACTCGAACTCGCAGATGCTCTATGTCCCCGTGACCGACGTCGTGGGAGGCACCGCCGTGAGCGACCGATATGTAGGCCTCTACCGCACCGACGACGGACGCGTCAACGAGCAGTTCAACACCAACTTCATGTTCGACACGCAGATCCCGCGGTGGGGTCTCATATTCACCACCTCGGTCCAGTGCATGTGGTTCGTGAAGACGCGGCGCCTGCGCGACAACGGCATCCCCGAGGCATACATCAGTGCCGAGGACGGCGCACTACACCCCTATACCGAGGCAGACCGCGATGACCTCATGCTCGGCTACCTCATCCGGCACTTCAACGAGGCGGCATACCTGCCGCAGACCGTCCCACCCGCGGTGTACCTCAACTTCAAGGCCACAAAGAAAATCGGGAGCAAGCTCCACATCTCGGCCTTTGTCAACCGCATCGTCGACTATCTGCCCGACTACAAGAGCAACGGCCTCACCATCCGCCGCACATCCGGCGCGTACTTCGGCATGGAGGCGAACGTAACGATTTGAGAATTGAAAATTAAGAATTATGGATTATACGAGTTATAAGATTTATATGACTTATAAGATTTATGCGATCCTCCTTGCCCTGTTCATGTGCGCTTCGTGCGACGATCCGCTCACATCGGTCGGCGCGGACAGGACAGAGGTACTCATCGACCTTACCCTCCCCGAGATGCCCGAGGGGGCCGAGGTAGTAGACCAGACCTACACATTCCGCAACGTCAGTTCGGGCGCCGCATACGAGTTCAGCCGCAACTCCGAGATCCTGCTGATGCCGGGGCTGTATGATGTCACCTACACGGCCCGCGTCTTCCGCAGCGGGGCCGCGACCACCACACTGCGGGCCAATGGCGCCGCCGTCACCATCACAGGCACGTCCTCACGCCTCAGCCTCACCGCATACGAGAGCGTAGCGACCGACGACCTCATCATAGCCGAGGTATTCTTCGCGGGGACGTTGCAGCCTTCGGGCAACCAGTATTATGGCGACGACTATGTGAAACTCTACAACAATACCGACCATGTCATCTATGCCGACGGCATCACCCTCTTCGAGTCGAAGTTCCTCACCACACGCAAGTACCAGTACACCCCCGACATCATCGACGAGGCCATGACCGTCCATGCACTATATACCGTCCCCGGCTCGGGCACCGACGTACCTGTGGCTCCGGGCGAATACCTGCTGCTCGCCGACACAGGAATCGACCACCGCGTAGCCAATCCCAACTCGTTCGACCTCTCGGGCGCCGACTTCGAGTGGTACGACGTCTCGACCAACCCCAAGAGCCTCGACATAGACGGCCCCGTGGCCAACCTCGACAAGTGGTACTGCTACACACTCTCGTTCTGGGTGTTGCACAACCGCGGCTTCCACGCCTTCGGCCTCGCCCGCATACCCGTCGACCGTGACACATATCTCAAAGACTACCTCTATACCTACGAGTACGAGGAGGTCACCGCGGTGGGGACATTCCCGATGTCGCAGACCGCCTACCGTCTGCCCAACGATTGGATCGTCGATGTCGTCAACTGCTCGGTCGACGCCGCATACGCATGGAACGTCTGTGCCCCCGCCCTCGACTGCGGTTGGACCGGGTGCGGGACCATCGACAAGGACAAGTCCCGATACTTCCACAGCGTCCGCCGCCGCCTGCAATACGTCACCCCCGAGGGGCGCGCCGTATTCGCCGATACCAACAACTCGTCGGCCGACTTCAACCGCATGTGTACCCCGTCCGAAGTCGAGATACAGGGTACCGCCACCGACGCGACCGGCACCCCCTGCACCCGCCGCACATACGACGGCGTAGTCCCGATGCCATGAGAGACGCGAGACTCACAGTGACCTCAATGCTCCTCCTGTGCGCCGCCATCGCGGGCGCGCAGGACACACTGATGCACGCCGTAGCCGAGGAGTGCGCGGGTCTGTGGCAGATAGCCTCGCCCGCGTACCTCAACCCCGCTGTCAACCAGTGGCGCATGGATGCGGGCTATACGTCGGTCGGCGGGGGATATGCCTCGCGCAGCGACCGCCGCAATCCCGACCCACGCGGCGGCGACGCAGACCACGCATGGACGCTCGGGGCGGAGACATATACCAAACACCGCTCCTCGACGCTGTGGGGCAATGCCTCGTACACCAACGGGAAGACACTCTCGGTGGTCTGGAACGAGACCGCCGATGCCCCGCTCCTCTACCCCTACCTCATGGCCGACTCGATCGGCGGCGACCTCACGCGCGAGGTGTATAGTTTTGCGGGCGGGTATGCAGACCACCGCGGACGATGGGCGTGGGGGGCGGAGATCGCCTACACGGCCCTGCTCCAATACCGCGACACCGACCCGCGCCCCAAGAATGTCACGGGACGATTCTCTCTCTCGGCGGGTGCGCTCTACCGCATCGCGGGCCCATACTATGCGGGCCTCGGGGTAAGCGTCCTCAAATACAAGCAGAACAACGACATAGACTTCAAGAGCGAGATGGGGGTGGATAAGATTTTCCACCTCACAGGGCTCGGCACGCACTACAACCGATTTGCGGGAGACTGCCTCTCGACCTACTACGACGGCCTCCGATGGGATGCCGACCTCAGCCTCTATCCCTCGGATGGGCGTGGGGTGTTCGCCGTCTGCCGTTTCAGCCGCTTCACCTTCGACAACATCCTCTCGGATCTCAACAAACTCCCCCTCGCCTCGGTGTGGGAGAACAACTTCGAAGCCCGGGCGGGATGGTTGAGCGGGATGGAGGGACGACACTTCGGCGGAGCCTCGGCCGAGGTCAAGGTCTCGCGCCGCCACGGCACGGAGAACATCTTCGGCGACGCCGCATCGGGCATCTATCCCATCATAGCCTCCAACGAGATGTTCGCGGACAACGGCGTCTCGGTTTCCGCCACGGGGCGATGGGGGATACGGTCGGGGTCGGTCAACCGCCTGTGGGTCGAGCTCACCCCCGCGTGGGGCCACAATACCACGGCCTACGTCGAGCCGTACAGCTACCGCGTGCTCGCCGCAGCCTCGCTCACGGCCTCGGCCTGCGGGATTCTCTCGGCTGGACACGGATGGATGCTCTCGGCCATACTCACGGCGGGGACGACGCACCCCTATGACTGCGACCTCAGCCTCGCCGCGGGCGACGCGGAGATGGCGGGGCTCGAAGCCGCCGAGCGCGGCGCGTATGCCGTGGCATCGGCGCGTTCGACATCGCTCGGGGCCTCGGTCGGCGCGCTCCGCACCATTGCGGGGCGATATGCCGTCAGCATCGGGGCCGGATGGGCCCATCGGCATCACCACGGTTCGATGAGCCGCGACAACATCGACATCAAAATCAGCTTCATATTCTAAAAATGATCAGAAAGTCACTCACAACGCTCCTGCTCGCCGCGGGCCTCTCGGCCTCGGCCCTCCAACCCCTCCCCGTCGACCCCGCCGTGAGGATCGGAACACTCCCCAACGGCCTCACCTACTACATCCGCCACAATGCCT
>CAMWXQ010000005.1 GCA_947178235.1 uncultured Muribaculaceae bacterium | reverse complement strand
CTATATTGCCTCTTGTCGCGTGGGCTCGGAGATGTCTATAAGCGCCAGGGGCTGCGAGTCTGAGCCGGCTGCTTCGAGGATGAGACGGCCCTCGGAGATGCCATAGTCGCCGGTGAGGATGTCAGCGACGGCCTGGGCGCGACGCTCGGAGAGCTTGAGGTTGTAGGCCGACGAGCCGGTGTCCTTGTCGGCATAGCCGCGGACGACGATCTTGGTGTCGGGATTGGCCTTCATGAATTCGGCGATGTTGTAGATGTTGACCATCTCCTCGCTCGATACGTAGGCCGAGTTGATCTTGAAGCGGACGGTGGGCAGCACTACGGTCGACTGGACCTCTTCGGCCACGGTCACAGGCTCTGGGCAGGGGAGCTGAGCCTCGGCGGCTGCGAGGGCGGCGGTGGTGGCGGCGAGGGCACCGCGGAGGTCATTGACCTGAGCGTTGGCCTGGTTGAGGGCCTGGATATAGTCGCAGGGGTTATACTTCTCCTTCATCTTCGAGCCGGTGAAGTGGATGATGATACCGCCGGTAGCGGAGATGTCGATGTCCATGGGGCGGTCGTCAACGGTATTGTTGAAGTTGTCGCCATAGAGCATTGCGCGACCCTCGGCGAAGAAGTCTACATACTCGCTTGCACGGAAGCGGAATTGGAGACCGGCCGACACGGGGAACATCCAATTGTTGCGCTTGTGATGACCCATGGCATATACGTTGCCTGCATCCTCGGGGCGGTAGCGCCATACAAAGGTGCTTCCGAGGCCGATATAGGGAATCATCGAGAAGACGCGGTTGGGATTATATCCGTGGCACGAGTTGAACATGTCCCACATGAAGTCTACGTTGAGATTGGCGGTGCGGGCATGGCCTGTTACACCTTCGTTCCAGTGCATCGAGCCATAGTAGCCCGAGAAGCGGAAGCCGAGATAGGGCGAGAACCAACGGCCCACGGCGAGATTGTATTGGGCAGTCATTCGGCGGCTCTTGTCCGAGGGATTGTTCTCGACGAAGGGCGAGCGGATACCGGCGCCGAGCTGGATATACCAGTTGTCGCGCCACGAGCGGGGAGCATAGTGGTCCTTGCAGGATACCTCGGAGGTGGTGAGGACAGTGGTCTCTTCGACGACTACTGCGGTTGCGTCTTGAGCTTTGAGCTCACCGGCACCCATGAGCGCTGCTCCACAGGCTGCCATTACGAACAATTGCTTTTTCATACTCTCTCAGATAGTTAAAATGTGAGACTTGGGGGAGTAAATCGTTTTTACCTTAGAATTTGTAGATTGAAATTGTCTTTTTCACCTCCGCCGGGGATCACCCTCCATACGGAAGTTTTTATGACTGATTAACGTTACGAAAGGTATCTTTGTTCATCCCACCGCAAAATTAACCCCAAAACCCCAACATTTAACATCCGAGTGTTAATTTTAACCATCTAAGGTATCAATTCATTGCCGTCGAATTCGGTGGTAGCGATGGTGGCCAAGCACAGGAGGGCTAAGATCACTGCGAACGATGCGAGGAAGCAGAGCAGCGCTTTGAGGAAACTGAAATGAAGGACGTAGAGCATCAGGTTCATCGCCCCAATCGTATAGAAAACCGCCACCGCGTAGCATACCCCAAAAGAGAACGGATAGCGTGAGGGACGCAACATGCGACCACAGCCGTCGCACTTTATCGTATGCGCCGTACCGTGCAGAATATACTCGGCGATCTGCCTGCGGCGTATCGGTTGGCCGCAATATGGGCACTTCTTCTTGGTACTCATTCGGATTCCATTTATACTGACAAAGATACTAATTTGCGAGGATTCCACAAATAGGTTTGTGTGGATATTGAGAAAAATGGCTATCTTTGCAGTGTAATCAACTCCCGAACCCGATATGCCCACCAAGACCTCATCCCTGCGCGGCATGGGCGTGGCCCTCACCACCCCCTTTCTGCCCGATGAATCAATAGACTACGCTGCACTCGACACCCACATCGACTACCTCGTCGACGGTGGGGCCGACTACATCGTGGCCCTCGGGACTACCGCCGAGACCCCTACCCTCTCGGCTACGGAGCGACACGAGCTCGCAGGGCATATCCTCGACCGCGTGGCCGGCCGCATCCCTGTCGTACTCGGGATGGGTGGCAACTGCACGCGCACCCTTGTGGGCGAAATCGCATCCATGCCCCGCCTCGCGGAGTTCGACGCGATACTCTCCGTAGTCCCCTACTACAACAAACCGAGCCAGGAGGGAATGTATCGCCATTTCAGCGCCGTAGCCGAGGCCTCGCCCATCCCCGTGATACTCTACAACATCCCCGGCCGCACAGGCGTCAACATGACCGTCGACACCATTATCCGCCTCGCCCTCGACTATCCCGACAAGGTCATCGGCGTCAAGGAGGCCTCGGGAAATATGGAACAGGCAGGGCTCATCATAGCACGCCGCCCGAGCGGATTCCTCGTGATTTCGGGAGACGACTCACTGGCCCACACGATGATCGGGATCGGTGGCGACGGAGTCATTTCGGTCCTCGGCAATGCCTATCCGCGCGAGTTCGCCGAGATGATACACCTCAGCATGGATCCCGAGCGACGTGCCGAAGCCGTACCGCTCCATCAGCGTTTCTCGGCGCTCTACTCGCTGCTGTTCAAGGAGGGGAACCCGTCGGGCATCAAAGCCCTCATGCACTGCATCATCCCCGGCTACCACGACATTCTCCGCCTCCCCCTCGTCCCCGTCGGCGACATGGTCCGCCACGGCCTCGAAGCCGAAGCCGAACGAATGAATAAGCAAGAGCCATGAAATTCGCAGGTACACGATACAATTCAAGGTGGGATGCTTCGACTTGGGCTATAATTAATTGCGTTTGTGGTCGCGGCTTGTTACTGGCCGATTTTTATCGAAGGTGACAAATGGCCCATGCTCCTCATCACAACCCCGCTGCTCATCTTCGTACTGATCGGCTTCATCGGCACATATTACAGGATTGACGGCGACAAACTCGCCGTGTACCAGTTTTTCAGACCCACAGCATACCCCATAGACAAAATCTCGGAGATTTCACCTACAAAGACCATACTGACCTCCCCGGCAAATTCGCTGACACACAGGATAGCAATCAGATTCTCCGACCGCAAGGTTCTGAAAAGCTCCATCCCCCTGGTCATCTCCCCCAGCCGACAGGCAGAATTCATCCGACAACTCTCTGCGATCAACCCGAAGATAAAGAGGATATTCTACCCAGAGTAGGGACGCACGGGCCGTGCGTCCGCAGCGTAAACGCATCACAATAAGGGCGTTATCCACCCACAATATTGCGGACGCACGAGCCGTGCGTCCCTACTCTGGGATATGTGTAAACCTCCCGATGGACATCAGTCCATCGGGAGGTTTACGATTAAAAAATTATGCTACATTCCGCTCAGAGCGCGACCTTGCCGGTCTCGGCGCCGTGGCGGTAGAGGTAGATACCGGGGACGAGGGGGAGATCTTCGAGCGAGTCGAACGTACCCATCTCGACACCCGAGAGATTGTACAGAACATAGGGCGCATCCACATTCTTGTCTGCAATGACCTCAGAGATGGCGGTCCAGTGCGTTGCACCACCTTCGAGCTTGATGCAGTCCCAGATCACACCGTTGGCATTGGTGTTGGAGATGGAGAGGTTCAGCGTATTCTCGCCCACTTTGAGGCGGCGGGGATCGATGAATACATTGCCCGAGCCATAACGTCCGGCCCTGTTGGCGCAACGCGAGATCGACGAGTCGTTCTTGAAGCTGAAACCCTTGACGGTGCCGCCGTTGATCTTGGCTGAAACCGAAGTCGAGCCCTGTACACCGGCCACGGCAATCCACAGGCGGGCACCCTCGGCGGGGACTTCATCGAGATTGAAGTGTACTGTCCACGAACCCTTGTTCACCAGCGCGTACCACCAGTCGGTAGTCTCGTCCGACACACCGGGAGTGAAGTCGAGCGAGGTGGGCACCTCCTTGTAGAGCTCGTATGTGCGGGGGCGGTCGCTGAGTTTGAATCCGTCGCTGAGGCGGTCAGCCTCTCCGATGTGAAAGTACTCCTTTTCGAGACGGTCGGGAATCCACTCGACAGAGCCGAGGTCATTCACGCCGGCCTCGACGAGGATGTCGGGGCGCTCCATCTCCTCGATGATCGAGCCCTTGGTGGCATATGCGTAGAGCGAGTACTCGCCGGGACGGACATTCTCGATCGTGAAATTGCCCTCGGCATCGGTCAGAGCCCAGAACTGATAGTTCTTGCCCTGCGAGATGAGGTTGCCGCCGGGGCCTGCGAGAACCATCCTGTAACCCTCGGGGCTCAGATCCTCGGGGAGTTTGAGCTTGCCCGAGACTGTGCCGCGGCTCTTGGGGTAGAGTTCGTTGTCGAACCACTGGAAAGGCCACTGGGCGCGGAGTTCAAGGGCCTTGGCCTTGGCGTCGGCGATCTTGTCGGCGACAGTCCCGCCGTCATTCACATAGATGAAGAAGGGGCCGAAGAGGTGCTTGTCCGCCGATGTATAGTTCTGTGCAGACCCACCGAGGTGCTCGCCTTCGAGCATCTGGATGGTGATGGGCGACTTGGAGGTGGCGTGTACGGTCAGCTCCTGGCGCATGGCTCCGCCGTTGATCCACTCATAGGAGACGGGGATGTTCCACACACCGACATTGTCGTTGGCCAGACCGTGCACGAGGTCCTTGTCGATGAACTGAGCCCACTGATACTTGGTATAGATCGAGCCGTCGTTGAGGATATAGGTTGCGTCCATCACCTGGCGGCTCTCGGCCAGGTTCATCTCGGCGTTGGAGGGGATGAGCCCCTGCATGTCCTCGTCGACATACCCGTTGAGGAATGTCTTGGCGAGGCGGGTGCAGACGCGCGCCTCCTTGACGGTCGACGAGGCGTTTCCGGTCTCGTTCACACCCTGGGCGATGACGTAGGTGTACACGCCGCTCTCGCCTGCACGGAGGATGTAGCCCTGGCTGAAACGGATCGAGGTGCTACCGGTGTTGCTGTACAGAATCTCGGCATAGTCGTCGGTGAGCTTCACGATCTCGGCCTTGCCGGGGGACATCTGACGGTTGCTGTCAGCGGTGTAGTCAAAGTATATGCCTGTCGAGCCGAGGATATTGGTCTGGCCGTTACCCTCCGAGGGGTGGAACATCTTGTTGACTCGGCCGCTCGCGTCTATCTCGAGCGTGATGATGCCGTTGGACATCTTTGCGCTGCGGTCCGAGTTGACCGTGGCGGTCATCTCGGCCATAGCGAGGTTGACTGTGGCCGACGCCACAAGCGCCAGCACTGCAATTCTTTTCATGGGAGGAGTTGTTTGAGTATTCTTGGTTTTAGGTAAAAAATCATTGTTGTATGGGCTTGATGGCCGAGTGGCGGATCTTCCACACCACGGCATCATAGGGGGGAATCATCGTGCGGAAGGGCTCATTATCGGAGAGCACTTTGAGGTCGGTCTGCGAGGTGAGCATCTCGCGGGCCTCGACGCACCCCTCGGGGATATTGAGCATCTCGAAGGCGTGGCGCGGTATATTGATGGCGAGGTCGCACGACTCCGACGAGAAGTTGACGGCTATGAGCAGGGTCACGCCGTTGTAGTTGCGCATGAAGACATACTGTCTGTGGGGGTTCAGCGTCGGGTTCTGATAGTTGACATACATCAGATCGTAGAAACGTCCCTTCGATATAGCCTTCTCGGAATTGCAGAGGCGGAGGATGGTCGCATACTTGGCGCGGAGCCACCGCTCGCGGGGAGTGAGGTTCGCACCGCCGGGCTCACCTTCGTTGTACCATCTGCGGACGGTCGGGACGCTCCAATAGTCGAAGATTGTCGTGCGGCCGTCATACCCGCTGAATCCCTCCGAGTCGGTGGCCTGCTCGCCGAGCTCCTGCCCGGCGTATATCATCATCGGGCCGGTCGAGATCATCGAGCTGACCACGAGCGAGGGGATCACCTTGGCGGGGTCGCCGGCATAGAAGCGCGACCCGAAGCGCTGCTCGTCATGGTTTTCGAGGAAGTTGAGCATATGCCCCTGGATCCCCTCGACGGTCTGCCAGCAGTTGGTGATGGTCGCCGCCGAGTGGTTCGAGGTCTGTATGGCGCGGAGCGAGTCGTAGAGGTTGACCTTGTCATATAGGTAGTCGAACCCGCCCGTGAAGATGAAGTCCCTGTACAGGCCCACGTCATATATCTCGGCTATGAACTTGACGTGCGGGTAGCGGTCCTTCACATTCGAGATTGCCCACTGCCAGAACTCGATGGGCACCATGTGGGCCATGTCGCAGCGGAATGCATCGACCCCCTTCGAGGCCCAGAAGCGGAGGATGTTGAGCATCTTGTACCATGTATCGGGGATCGGGTTGTAGTGTCCCGAGCCATCATACGGGTCGCGGCCATAGTTGAGCTTCACGGTCTCATACCAGTTGTTCTGTCCGGGAAAAGCCGAGAAACAGTCATCACCCGTGGCCTTGGCGGGGAACTCTACATACGCCTTCTTCCCTGTCCCGAGGTCGATGCTCGGGGCGAAGAGCTGACGGGTGATGTAATAATAGTTGTTGGACGGGTCGAAGAACATCTCCGTGTTGTCCCCTGCGCCGAAGTCCTCGACCCCTGCGGGCGCGCAGTCCGAGTGATAGCGGCGAGCCGTGTGGTTGGGCACAAAGTCGATGATGACATCCATCCCCGCGTCATGGGTGCGGGTCACGAGCTCCTCGAACTCCTTCATGCGGTCGGGGACACTCTCGGCGATGTCGGGGTCGACGTCATAGTAGTCCTTGATGGCATAAGGCGACCCTGCCTCACCCTTGACAACGTAAGGGTTGTCGGCGGGGACAATCCCCTGCTCCGTATAGTCGGTCTTGGTGGCGTGTTCGATGATGCCTGTGTACCAGACGTGGGTCACTCCGAGCTCCTTGATGGCTTGGAGGACGCGGTCTGTGATGCGGTTCATCTTCCCGACGCCGTTCTGTTCAATCGTTCCGTTGGGCACACAGTCCTTGACGGTGTTGGTGAAGAGGCGTGGGAAGAGTTGGTAGATTACTGGTTTTCTGTCCATCTTTCGGTGGCGGGTATGATTTTCTTGGTTTCGGTTTACGGGTGTCACTCTCCGGTGGAGAAGGGTGACTTGCGCGGACGTGTGAACCCGGCTTTGAGCAGGGCTTCGACCGTGGCGTCGTACCCGAGCTGGTAGACGCGCGTGATCTCTTTGAGGTTGAACACCTTGTACGACGCGATGCCGTCGAGCGAGATTGCGAGGTCGCACATCTCCATCTGGGGCACCGAGTTATGCTTGACCAGCAGGTCGTACGTCCGCTGGGCTATGTCGAGTATCGACTCGGGCT
Source organism: uncultured Muribaculaceae bacterium (assembly GCA_947178235.1). Classification (GTDB taxonomy): domain Bacteria; phylum Bacteroidota; class Bacteroidia; order Bacteroidales; family Muribaculaceae; genus Duncaniella. Next base: position 11,630 of record CAMWXQ010000005.1, on the reverse strand, counting down.
TGCCGCGGCGCGGGAGGGGCGAGCAGTTGACACCGATGAGGTACTTGCACTTGTCTCTGAGCGCCCATGCGGGGAGGTTGGCCGTCACGCCGCCGTCGACATAGGTCGTGCCTCCGATGCGCACGGGCTTGAAGACGATGGGTATGCTGCACGAGGCCGAGACGCAGGTGGCTATGTCCCCCTCGGCGAATGCCTTGGGACACGAGTTTTCGAGGTCGGTGGCACATATCAGCGATGGTATCGCCAGGTCCTTGATGTCCTTGACCTTGATGGTGCGTCGGAGCATCTTCTTGAAGCCGTCCATCGAGAAGAATCCGTCGCGGGGAACGGAGAGCTCGGCGAAGTCGCCGAACTTGGCGTCCGCAAACACTTGGAGTATCTCCATGGGGCGCATCCCCGAGGCATACATGGCGGTGACCACCGACCCGGCGCTCACACCGGCCAGTGCATCGGGCCGTATGCCCATCTCCTCGAACGCCTGCAAGGCGCCGCAGTGGGCAAATCCCCTGGCTCCCCCTCCGCTGAGGACGATTCCCAGCTTATATGGCTTGCTTGAAAATCCTAACATATACTCTTGGATAGTTGTGTCGGCGAGGCGTCGCCTCGATTCCGTAGTGCAAAAATAGTGAAAATCCGCGACTTTTAGACACTTTTTTTGTAATTTTGCATTGCGCCCTCCCCGCAGGGCACCTCTTTCAACAACCCGACCGGACATGAAATTCGCCGACATCCCCCACCACTCCTCCATCAAGGCGCGACTGAGCGCAATGGCCGCCGAAGGCAGGGTACCCCATGCACTGCTCATCCACGGACCCTCGGGCTCGGGAAAATTCATGTTGGCGAGAGCCTTCGCCCAACTCCTCCACTGTCAGAATCCCGGCCCAGACGGCGAGCCGTGCGGCGAGTGTGACCCGTGCCGCCAGCACGAGGCCTTCAACCACGTCGACACGCTCTATGTCTTCCCCGTGGTTAAGGACGAGAAGCACAAGGCCCCCGTCTCGGCCGACTTCATGACCGAGTTCAAGGAGTTTGTATCGCGCAACCCGTGGATGGACTTTGACCGTTGGGCCGCATCGTTCGACAAGAAGAACGCCCAGCCCGCCATATACATAAGCGAGTCCGACGCCCTCCGCTCGGCCCTCGCCCTCACCACCACCCGCTCGCGCTACAAGACGGTGATCCTGTGGCTCCCCGAGAAGATGAACGAGCAGACGGCCAATAAATTGCTCAAACTCATCGAGGAGCCCTTCGCCGACACCATCTTCATCCTCGTCTCCAACGATGCCTCGGCCATCCTCCCGACCATCCGCTCGCGCTGTCAGCCGCTCGAAGCCACCCGCCTTCCCGACCCCGTGATGGCCCGATGGCTCGCCGTGCGGTTCGCCATGGACGAGACGGACGCCCTCGCCCTCGCGCACATCGCCGAGGGGGACATGAACAGAGCCCTGCGCCAGTCCGACGCGACCTCGGTCACACGGTTGTTCTGGGATATGTTCGTGGCGCTGATGCGCAAGTCATATATGCGCGACGTCGCGGGGCTGCGCGACTGGGCCAACGACCTCACAGCCCTCGGGCGCGAGGCTGAGATCAAGTTCTACGCCTACTGCACCCGCCTCATACGCGAAAACTTCGTCTACAACTTCCACCTCGCCGACATCAGCTATCTGACCCGCGACGAGGCGCAGTTCAGCCGCAACTTCGCACGGTTCATCCACGAGGGAAACGCCGAGCGGATAGTCGAACGCATGGACCGCGCCGCCGCCGACATCGCCGGCAACGCCAACGGCAAGATAGTCAACTTCGACTTCGCAGTGAAGATGATAATGCTGATCAAGAGTTGAAAGTTGAGAGTTGAAAGAGCTACGCTAAGATAGCTATGATAGCTATAATAGCTAAAATAGCTATGAAACCCAAGATAATTCTTAATTCATAATTCTTAATTCCTAATTCCCTCCCCTTGGAGCCCTTTCTCAGACAGGTTGCGAGAGCCTATGTGACCCACGAGGCCACGAAGCTCGTGGACTACGCTTTCATCTTCCCCAACAAGCGCAGCGGGGTCTTCTTCCGCCACTACCTCATGGAGCTCGCCAAGGGTATGCCCATATTCCTCCCCGCCATCACCACCATCGCCGAGGTCATAGGCGAGTTCTCGGAGAGCGTCGAGGCATCGCGGCTCGATCAGCTTTTCACGCTCTACAACGAATACTGCCGCCTCTCGCCCGAGAGCGACGACTTCGACCGCTTCCTCTACTGGGGCGAGATGATTCTCTCCGACTTCAACGACGTCAACCGCGACCTCGTCGACCCCGAAAAGCTGTTCGTAAACCTCAAACGCTACAAGGAGGTATCCGCCAACTACCTCACCCCCGAGCAGGAAGAGATTCTCTCACGATACTGGGGTGCCGAATTTGTGCGCACATCCCCCGACAGGTTCTGGGAGCATCTCCACGAGGAGGTTCCGACCGATTTGGAGGGGCGTTTCCTGCGTCTATGGGAGGTTCTCGCACCCCTCTTCGACAACTTCACCGCCACGCTCCGCGCCGACGGCCTCGCCACACAGGGCATGATGGTGCGCGAGGCGGTCTCAAAGCTCCGCACCGCCTCGAACTCGGACCTGCGGTATAAACGATACATCTTCGTGGGCTTCAATGTCCTCAGCCTCAGCGAGCTGAAAATCTTCGCCAACCTCCGCGACCGCGGCATGGCCGATTTCTACTGGGACCTCGCCTCGCCCACGTTCCGTATCAGCGGCAACCGTGCCGTGCGCTTCCTTGCCCGCAATGCCCGCCACTTCCCCTCGCTCTACGCCTCCGAGGTCGGGCACGACATCCCCGAGGGACACCTCCCCGAAATCTCCGTCACGGGCATCCCCTCCTCGGTCGGCCAGGCCAAGGCCGCGGGCCAGCGGCTGAGGGAGTGGATCGCCGAGGGGGTCATCGCCGACCCCGCCGACGCCATCACCACGGCGGTCGTGCTCCCCGACGAGGGGCTGCTGATCCCGATGATACATTCGGTGCCCGGAGAGGTCACCAACCTCAACGTCACCATGAGCCTCCCGCTGAGGCTCACGTCCTTTGCCTCGCTCATATCCTCCATCACGGCCATGCATCTGAGGGCGCGTAGGTCGGCGGAGAGGGTCGAATACTTCCACGAGGAGGTACGCAGCATCCTCACCCACCCCCTCGTCTGCCTCGTCGACGGCGAGGCCGCTGCACGGCTCCTCGACCGCATCACCTCGGGGCGCCTCTATATGGTCGACTCGGCGATTGCCTGCGAGGCGGGCGAGGCCCTGCGCCTCATCTTCGCCCCCATCGCCGACGCGACTTCGGCCGAGGCGGTCTATGCATACTTCGAGGCGATGCTCAGGGGGTTGCGCACGATGCTCGCCTCCGCTGTGCCCCACACCGAGGAGGGCACCGGGGACACGGAGAATACGGATGGCGCCACCGACCCCGCGTATCTCGAAACCATGTTCGTCGACCAGACCCTCACGTCGCTCGACGAGCTCATGAAGGCTATCCGCCGCCACGGCATACGTATGAGGGAGGCGACTTTCATCCGCCTCTTCGAGCGGGCCATCTCGGGTGCCGGGGCGAGCCTCACGGGCGAACCGCTGAGGGGTATGCAGGTCATGGGCGTGCTCGAAACCCGTGCCCTCGACTTCGACAACGTCGTGATGCTGTCGATGAACGAGCGCGTCTTCCCGCGCAAGCACTATACCCGCTCCTTCATCCCCGAGACCCTCCGCAGGGCCTACGGCATGGCCACGACCGACTTTCAGGAGAGTATCTACGCCTACTACTTCTACCGCCTCATCTCGCGTGCCCGCAAGGTCGCGCTCTTCTACGACGCCCGCTCGTCGGGCTTGCAGTCGAGCGAGAAGTCGCGCTACATAGCCCAGCTCCTCTACCTCGCGCCCGACATCGCCGCGAGGATGCGCGACGGACGTGTCTCGCACACGCTCGCGTCGTACCCCGCCCTCCCCGCGCGCGCCGACGGGATAGCGGTGCCCAAGACCGAGCGTGTCGCACGGATGCTCGACGAGTTCCGCGCCGAGCGCGGGGGCACGCGCACCCTCTCGGCCTCCTCCATCAACGACTACATCAACTGTCCCCTCTCCTTCTATCTGCGCCGCCTCTGTCGCCTCGACCTCGACGAGGAGGTCATCGACTACATGGACTCGGCCACCTACGGCGACATACTGCACAAGGTCGCCGAGCGGATATACAAGCACCTGCGCGGCGATGCGTCGAGCGTGACCGTCACCGCCGCACTCATCGACGCGGTGCTCGCCGACAAGACCCTCGTGGACACGATGGTCACCGAGACCATCAACGAGGAGTACAACCGTCTCGACCCCGACGGCGGCCGCCTCCGCACACCGCTGAGGGGCGAGGCCAAGGCACTCGGGATGGTGATGAAGCGCTTCATCGCCGAGATGCTCATGCGCGACCGCGCGCTGACCCCGTTCGAATTCATCGACGCCGAACACAAGATCGAGGGACGCTTCAAGGTCGACGATAACCTCACGGTCAATCTCTATCAGATCGTCGACCGCATCGACCGGGTGGGCCACACGCTCCGTATCGTGGACTACAAGACGGGCCACGACCGCACCGACTTCGGGGATATGGACGACCTCTTCGACAACAGCCGCAAGGAGCGCCGCAAGGCGATTCTCCAAACCCTCTTCTACTGCAACGCCTACGTCTCGCAGAACCCGGCCCTCGCGGGTCAGCCGATCCAGCCGATAATCTACAAAATGGCGACCGTGGCCACCGAGGGTTTCAACCCGATCCGGCACGGCGGCGCGCCGCTGACCGACTACCGCGATGTCAACGATGAGTTCATGGACCGCCTCCGCCGAACGCTCAACGAGCTCTTCGACCTCGACACCCCCTTTGTCCAGGCCCCCACGGGGGACAACTGCAAGTTCTGTACCTTCCGAGACCTCTGCCGCCGATGACCCCCGAGATGCTATACATACACGTCCCCTTCTGCCACTCGAAGTGTGCCTACTGTGACTTCTACTCGACGCCGCGCCCCGAGCTGATGGAGCGGTTCGTCGACGCCGTCACCGCCGAGGCTGCCGAGAGGTGCCCCGAGGGATTCGCCCCCTCTACTATATATATAGGTGGAGGCACCCCGTCGATGATGCCTCCCGCACTGCTCGGGCGGATGATGGAGGGGATGCCGCGCCCCGCTGCGGGGCTGCGCGAGTTCACCGTCGAGGCCAATCCCGAGGATGTGACACCCGCGTGGACCGAGGGGCTGCTGACCCACACGCGCGCCGACCGCGTGAGCATGGGGGTACAGAGCCTCGACGACACCGAGCTCTCGGCCATCGGACGACGACACACGGCCCGACAGGCACGCGAGGCATACGGGACACTGCGCGAGGGTGGCGTATCGAACATCTCGCTCGACCTCATCTACGGCCTCCCCGGACAGACGCTCGACTCGTGGCGGCGGTCGCTCGAAGGGGTGCTCGCACTGCGCCCCGACCACCTCTCGGCCTACCTCCTCAGCTACGAGCCGCGCACACGCCTCGGCGTGATGCTCGCCAAAGGGCTCGTCGAGGAGGCATCCGAGGAGACTGCATCGCAGATGTACGCCATCCTCTGCGAGACGGCCCGCGAGGCAGGGTACGAACACTACGAAATCTCGAACTTCGCCCTCCCCGGGCGCCGCGCAGTCCACAACTCGGGCTACTGGGACGGCACTCCATACATAGGGCTCGGCCCTGGCGCGCACTCCTTCTACGGCGGTGTGCGCGGGTCGGTCACACCCAATCTATCGCGCTACCTCGCCGCCGGGGGGCGCGGGATGTTCGAGCCCGAGAGGGAGAACGACGACGAGCGCTTCAATGACATCATCATCACCTCGCTACGCACGGCACGCGGCCTCGACCCTGCTCGTATCACCGCCGAACTGGACGCCGGATACATGGGCCGTTTCGTAGACGCGGCTTGGCCCCTGCTCTCCCGAGGGCTGCTCACCCGCGATGCCGAGGGGCGCTACGCGATACCCGAGAGCAGTTGGCTCGTCTCCGACTCCATATTCCTCGCCCTCATCATTGCCGAATGAATTTCCTTAACCTCAACCATAGAAAAATGAAACTCTCACGTATCCTTCTCGGTGCCCTCATGGGCGCCGCCCTCCTCTCTCCCGTGGCCGCCTCGGCTGCCGAACCCACGCTCATCGGACGCCGCGGATGTGCGGGAGGTGTCGAAAACTCGGTCGAAGCATACCGCGAGGCCGTCCGCCGCGGATTCAAGATGATCGAGGGGCATGTCCGCATCACCGCCGACTCGGCCTTCGTGACCTCGCACGACGGCAAGACAGCCCGCCTCGGCGGCAGCCTCGTCGTCGAGAAGAACACCCTCGACGAGCTCCGCGCCGAACGCTACTCACAGACCCGCGAGGACTCTGTGACCTACGACGGCGGCATCACCCCCGTCGCCGAATTCCTCGCCATCTGCAAGGATGGGGGTGCCACACCCGTACTGCACCTCAAAGCATTCCCGAAGACCTGCGACATCCGTGCCCTCGACCTCCTCTGCGCCCTCATCGACAGCGTGACCGACCCCCGCAGCGTCCTCATCCTCACCTCGTCGCCCGCCTACGTCGAGCACCTCCAAGCCACACGCCCCGACATCCCCGTGATGTTCCAGGCCGAGGGCAAGTGGGCCGAACGCCTCGACTGGTGCAAGGAGCGTGGCCTCGACATCGACATGGAGGACAAGTACGCCACCCCTGAGGCAGTCAAGGCCATCCATGACGCAGGGCTCAAAATCGCCGTCTGGACCATCAACGACCCCGCCGCCTACGCCGGCCGCGACCTCGACTACGTAATCACAGACCTCCTCATACCCGCCGAGTAGACGGATAGCTATGATAGCTATTTTAGCTACAATAGCTATATTAGCTATCCAGCCGCCGACTGTTAATAATACTTAACAAACCTTTGAAATCCCCCCGAAAATCACTACCTTTGCAGTCCGATTATGTCCAATTAATAAACCTCAGGCCGAGGTGTGCCCGGACTTTTGGCCGAGTCCCTGCACGTCAGAGCCAGCAAACAATCTATTAATTAAACATTTAACGTGGATACTTTAAGCTACAAAACCCTCACCCCCAACGCCAAGAGCGTTGACCACAAGTGGGTTGTCATCGATGCCACCGACCAGGTTCTCGGTCGTCTGTGCGCCGTCATTGCCCTCATTCTCCGTGGCAAGAACAAGCCCTCCTACTCGCCCAACATCGAGTGTGGCGACAACGTGATCGTCATCAACGCCGACAAGGTCCGTCTCACCGGCAAGAAGTGGACCGACCGCGAGTACCTCTCCTACACCGGCTATCCCGGCGGCCAGCGCACTGCCACCCCCGAGATCCTCATGAAGAAGTCCTTCAACAAGCACATCAAGGCCGGCTACAACCCCCTCTTCACCAAGGTTGTAAAGGGTATGCTCCCCAAGAACCGCCTCGGCCGTGCCCTCATGGGTAACCTCTACGTCTACAACGGCGCCAACCACCCCCACGAAGGCCAGAACCCCGAAGTCATCGATATCAACAAAGTAAAATAATCATTGAAGAATGGAAACAGTTAATGCAGTAGGTCGCCGCAAGGCCGCCGTAGCCCGCGTCATCGTCAAGGAAGGCAACGGCACAATCACCATCAACAAGCGTCCCATCGACGTTTACTTCCCCTCTTCTATTCTCCAATACATCGTCAAGCAGCCCCTCATCACCCTCGATGCCGTAGAGAAGTATGACATCCTCGTCAACCTCGACGGCGGCGGCTACAAGGGCCAGGCCGAGGCTCTCCGTCTCGCCATCGCACGCGCCCTCGTCAAGATCAACCCCGAGGACAAGGCTGCCCTCCGCGCCGAAGGCTTCATGACCCGCGACCCCCGCGTCGTCGAGCGCAAGAAGCCCGGTCGCCCCAAAGCACGCAAGCGCTTCCAGTTCTCCAAGCGTTAATATCCCCCTGGGCTGCTTGAACGCAGCTTGACCACCTCCGACCCCTCCCCTCAACCGTGTTTAGTATCTAAACCCCCGAGATGGACACGTTCCCTACTCCCGGGTTGTAATTAAATCAGAACGTAAACAACACCCCGACACAACAATGTCAACTCCCAACTTTGACCAACTCCTCGAAGCAGGTTGCCATTTTGGCCACATGAAAAGTAAATGGAACCCTGCTATGGCGCCCTACATCTTCATGGAGCGCAACGGTATCCACATCATCGACCTCTACAAGACCATGGCCAAGCTCGAAGACGCAGCCAACGTGCTCCGCGGCTTCGCTAAGGGCGGCAAGAAGATCCTCTTCGTCGCCACCAAGAAACAGGCCAAGGAAATCCTCGCCGCAAAGGCCGAGAGCGTAGGTATGCCCTACGTCATCGAGCGCTGGCCCGGCGGTATGCTCACCAACTTCCCCACCATCCGCAAGGCTGTGAAGAAGATGGCTTCCATCGACAAGATGGCAAAGGACGGCACTTTCGACAACCTCTCCAAGCGCGAGAAGCTCCAGATCACCCGCCAGCGCGCCAAGCTCGAGAAGAACCTCGGCTCCATCGCTGACCTCAACCGTCTCCCCTCCGCTCTCTTCGTCGTAGACGTAGCCAAGGAGCACATCGCCGTCGCTGAGGCCAACCGTCTCGGTATCCCCGTATTCGGCATCGTCGACACCAACTCGAACCCCAACAACATCGACTACGTCATCCCCGCAAATGACGACGCATCCAAGAGCATCGAGCTCATCCTCTCGACCGTATGCGACGCCATCAACGAGGGTCTCCAAGAGCGTAAGGTCGAGAAGGCCGACGAGAAGGCAGCTCCCGAGAACGCCGAGGCAGCTCCCCGCCGTGGTGGCGAGCGCCGTCGCGTGACCCGCCGCGATGCAGCCCCCGCAGCCGAGGCCACCGAGACCGTCGAGGTCAAGGAGGAGGTAGCCGAGTAATCGACACCGCCCCCGCCCCTCTCTCCTCAAACACCAACCAACCCCATTACATCAACCCTCCACATCCCCACACAGATATGGCAGTAACAATGGCAGAAATCACCAAGCTGCGCAACCTCACCAGCGCCGGCTTGATGGACTGCAAGAAAGCCCTCGCCGAGACCAACGGCGACATCGAGGCAGCCGTCGAGATCCTCCGCAAGAAGGGTCAGGCCGTAGCCGCCAAACGCGAAGACCGCCAGGCCTCCGAAGGCGTGGTGCTCGCCAAGACCGACGGCACATACGCCGCCATCCTCGCCCTCAACTGCGAGACCGACTTCGTTGCCAAGAACGCCGGTTTCGTGGGCCTCGCACAGAAGCTCATGGACCTCGTCATGGCCAACAAGTTCAAGACCGTAGAGGAGCTCAAGGCATACGTCCTCGACGGCCAGACCGTCGCCGACCTCATCACCGAGGAGAGCGGCAAGACCGGCGAGAAGACCGAGATCGGCGCCTTCGAGGTTGTCGAGGCTCCCTCCACCGCCGCATATGAGCACTTCAACGGCAAGCTCGGCGCCATCGTAGGCTTCAACCTCGAAGGTGTCGACGCCCAGACCGGCCGTGAGGTATGTATGCAGATCGCATCCATGAACCCCGTCGCCGTATCGCGCAACGACGTTCCCCAGGCCACCATCGACGCCGAGATCGCCGTAGCCGTCGAGAAGACCAAGCAGGAGCAGGTACGCAAGGCCGTCGAGAACGCACTCAAGAAGGCAGGTCTCAACCCCAACCACTTCGACTCCGAGGACCACATCGAGAGCAACATCTCGAAGGGCTGGATCACCGAGGAGGACGCAGCCAAGGGCCGCGAGATCATCAAGGTGACCGCCGAGCAGAAGGCCGCTAACCTCCCCGAGGCTATGATCCAGAACATCGCCAACGGCCGCCTCAACAAGTTCTTCAAGGAATCCTGCCTCATGGAGCAGGAGTACGTCCAGGACAGCAAGCTCACCGTGGGCCAGTTCCTCGACCAGACCAAGAAGGGCCTCGTTGTCGTCAACTTCAAGCGCGTCAACCTCAACCAGGACTAAACAGGCACCCCCTGTCCCCGATAAAAAAAGTGGCAGCCCACCCGGCTGCCACTTTTTTTGTTCTCTCGGGGCTGAAACACCGAAACCGAGACAAAACACCCACACTCCGTGATTCTCATGCCCGACCACACTTTTTTGTTCAAGGCTCCGAGTTTCAACTCGGATTTTTTGCGTATCTTTGCAAAAAATCCACCCTCATGACCCAAAACGAGATAGACCGCCGCAGCATCGAGAAAGCCCGCGAACTCTTTGATTCGCGCATGGTCTATGACATCGAAGTCGGGACTGTCCGCGGGCTGTGCGAAATCCATCGCGCACTCTTCGGCGGCCTATACCCGTTTGCAGGAGAGATCCGCAAACTGAACATCTCCAAAGGTGGTTTCAGATTCGCCAACTCGCTATACCTCATCCCCGCACTCGAAGCCATCGAGAAGATGCCCCAGTCGACCTTCGAAGAGATCGTGGCTAAATATGTAGAGATGAACATCGCCCACCCCTTCATGGAAGGGAACGGACGCGCGACACGCATCTGGCTCGATATGATGCTCCGCGCCTCGCTCGGCAGGGTCGTGGATTGGCGTCTGATTTCGCGCGAGGCATACATGCAGGCAATGGAACGCTCCCCCATCAATGACCTCGAACTCCGCTGCCTGCTCAGAGACGCCCTCACGACCGAGACCGACGACAGGGATGTCATATTCCACGGCATCACCCAATCCTATTACTACGAAGGCTACGAGGCCGAATAAGCACACCCTGTACGAGCCCATGAGACACCTTTTGACACTTATTATGCTCTTATTCGTTGCCACCTATGCGGGGGCGGTGGCGCCGAGGGTGGAGAGATGCCGGCATGAGGCCCCGATGGAACTGAAAGACACTACGTTGACCATCGCGGTCCCGATGGAGGCTGAGGAAATGGGTTCGCTCACCATCCAGGCATCCGTAGCCCTACGTCAGCGCCCGCGGCCCGGTGACGCAAAGGAATATTGGTCGCTCACGCTGCTCCCCTCTGACATCACCGTCACGCTCCGCACACGCGACTACGGATTCGGCGACATCATCGACCGCCGAGCTGCGATGCTCACCGTCGCACAGGGGAGCCACAAACTCTGGCAAGGGGAAGCCGCCGACGCATCCACCCACAGCGGCGTGTTCAACACCCTCCGTCTTGCCATATCGTCGGACAGCCTCACGGTCGCCGCAGGGAGTACCCTCGCCTCAGAGGTCTGCACCATCGCGCTCCCCGATACATGCGCCGTCCGTCGGGTCTCACTCACCGCCTCGGGTCGTGCAACGCTCAGCCTCTTTGCGCTCGAAGCCGAACGCTCTGCACGCTCGCGCCTCGCCTCGGGAATGACCGCCGAGGAGATTGCCGCACACCTCGCAGCGTCCTCGGACCGCATGGAGGCCGAATGGCAATACCTCGACCGCAACAACGACCCGCTCTATGCCCGCCCGGGCGGTGAATATCGCCTTGCCACCATCGCCGACGGCCTCGGCGGTTACCACATCGTCTATCTCGGCGGAGCCTCGGTCCTCCCTGCCGACTGGGAGGCAGGGATGCTCAAAGGGCATCTCGCGCCCACCCCCTT
>CAMWXQ010000004.1 GCA_947178235.1 uncultured Muribaculaceae bacterium | reverse complement strand
TCGCGCGGGGCCGCGGACCTCGGGGGGCTCTCGTTCGACTTCGACGACGACCTCAGCTTCTCGATCAGCGACGTCTCCTACTACTCGCAGATGTACACCGCCTCGGTATTCTACCGCAACTATGTGGGCCTCGGGACAGACAAGCGCTTCGCCGTGTTCAACGAGGTCAGCCTCGCCTTCGGCAGCGGCGCCTCGCGCTTCAAGCGCATCTTCGACGGAGAGCCTAAGGACACGAGGACCAACACCATCAAGTTCGGCCTCGACTTCTCGCCCGGCGTATGCGTGTTCATCATGGACAATGTCTCGTTCAATGTCTCGTTCGGCGTATTCGGCCTCCACGTCACACATGACCGGCAGTACACCAACGGCACGGACGAGGGCACCCGCACATCCTCGGGAGCCAATTTCAGATTCAATCTCTTCAACATCAATTTCGGCTTAGGTGTCACGATTTAACATAAGGAACATATCTGCGGCCATGACCCTCTGCACGCTCATGGCCCTCGCCTCGGGGTGTATCAAGAACAACATCCCCTACCCGCGTATCCAGGTCAACTTCACGCAGTTCGAGGTGCTCGACCACTCGCAGGCCGCCGACATCGACAGTGCTGCACGCACCGTCACCGTCTATCTCAACGAGGCCGCCGACATACACAATGTCACGGTGGCTGGGTTCGCCCTCTCCCCCTCGACGGGCGAGTGGCCCGACTCGGCCGAGTATCTCAACGGCACAGACCTCTCCGAGCCGCGCACAACCACACTCCAACTCTACCAGGAATACACATGGACCATCACGGCCGTCCAGGAGATCGAACGCAACTTTGCCGTCGAGCAGCAGGTCGGCGCATCGGTCATCGATGTCCCCGGATGCCGCGTCATCGCCTATGTATCGTCGGGCGCTCCCCTGGCCAACCTTCTCGTGACCTCAATCAAGCTCGGGGGCACCAATGCCGAGATGACTCCCGACCTCAACGGACGCCGCGCCGACTTCACGCAGCCCGTCGAGGTCACCGTAACCGAGCATGGCCGCACCTCGGTGTGGACCATCTACGTCGTGCCGACGGAGAGCTCAGTCACCACCGAGCGCGTCGACCCGTGGAGCTGCGTAGCATGGCTCTATGGCTCGGGCGAGACGGGGAAGGAGAACGGATTTGAGTACCGCCGCGCCGACTCGGACTCGTGGATGCGTCTCAGCGCCGATGCCATCACCACGGACGGCGGCTCGTTCACGGGGCGCCTCACGGGGCTCACACCCCTCACCTCATACGTCGCCCGCGCATACAGCGGCTCGGACTATGGCGCCGAGATTGAGTTCACCACCCAGGGCACCGCACAGATGCCCAACAGCGACTTTGACCAGTGGTGGCTCGACGGGAAGGTCTGGTGTCCGTGGGCCGAGGGAGGAACATCCTACTGGGACACAGGCAACAAGGGCGCCACGACGCTCGGTTCGAGCAATACATACCCCTCGGATGACACCCCGACCGGCACAGGGCGCTCGGCCTGTCTCGAAACACGCTTCGTGGGCATCGGCATGATCGGCAAGCTCGCCGCCGGCAATATATTCGCGGGCTCGTACGTCCGCACCGACGGCACCAACGGCATCCTCTCATTCGGTCGCCCCTTCACTCTCCACCCGACGCGCCTCACGGGCTGGATGAAGTATCACTCTGCCCCCATATCGAGCACCACCGCGGGATTCGAAGACCTCAAAGGCACCCCCGACACTGGTATAGTATGGATTGCCCTCATCGACTCGGCCGAGCCGTTCGAGATACGCACCAACCCGAAGAACCAACAGCTCTTCGATCCCCAGGGCTCGTATGTCGTCGCCTACGGCAAGGTCGAATGGAAGAGCGACGTGACCGAGTGGACCCGCTTCGACATAACCCTCGACTACACCTCGACCTCGCGCACCCCGACTTACATCCTCTGCACAGGCTCAGCCTCCTCGCTCGGCGACTACTTCACCGGCGGCAACGGCTCGATCCTCATGCTCGACGACCTCCGGCTCGAATATGACTATTGAGAGGGAGTAGCTAATATAGCTTTCATAGCTATAATAGCTACCATAGCCCATTTCCGCCAAAACTGGAAACTTTTTGCGATTTATTTCCGCCAAAACCGGAAATATTCTCGAATTACACCGTCACCTATAGACTTTGCTAATGTCTCATTCAATTTCGGCAGTTAAATATTTTTAACGACCTCGGGGGCGGTGTAATTCTGATTTCTCGCTAATTTTGCGCGCGGTTTTCGGGCCTCACGTATTTCAATCGTATCATTCTTACGCACATCCCCCCATTCTCCGTATCTATGCGTCGGCTGACAATGGCTTTACTCATATGTCTCGCGTCCCTCTCTGCCCGCGGCGGTGAGGTGGCCGATTCGTGCGGATGCGAGGGGGTCGGGAAGGCGTACTGGGTCAAGCAGCTCTTCAAGAATGGTTTCCACATCAATGATTCGTCGGTCTGCTATCCGCGTTTCCCGCGTTTTGCGCTGAAAGTCTACAACTGGGGTGACAGGACCTTCAACTCGTACGACCCCGAGTATGCCGTCGGTACAGGCAAGAACTGGAAGCTGACGGCCAAGAGCCAGAACTGGGTGGAGTCGACCACAATGCTCTTCCCCGAGAACCGCGAGCTCGCGATGCATTCGAGCCTGTACAGCGACGCGGGTATCAACCTCAGTTTCATGGCCGTGAGCATCGGTTGGACGTGGAACATGAACAAGCTGCTCAATCAGCCCTCGTCCCGAAATACGTTCGATTTCTCGTTCACCACGTCGCGCTTCTCGATCGTCATCAACCGCCTGTCGAGCGAGGGGGGCATGATCATAACCAATTTCGGCGACTACAATATGGGGCGTCCCCTGCGCTACCACTTCGAGGATGTGGAGATGCAGTCGACTACGGCACAGGCATACTACTTCTTCAACAACCGCCATTACTCACAGGCGGCGGCGTACAGCTACTCGAAGTATCAGCTGCGCTCGGCGGGGTCGGCCCTGGCAGGATTCCAGTTCAACGAGCAGAAGATGTCGATGGACTTCTCGCGCCTGCCGTCGGACATGCTCTACTATCTACCGCTCGAATCGCCCTCTTACAGCTCGCACTACCGAAGCTACAATATCCTCGGCGGGTATGCCTTCAACTGGGCCATACGTCCGCGCAAGTGGTTGCTGAACGCTTTCGCCACCGGCTCGCTCGGCTATCGCCAGGTCTTCGGGGAACGCGAGCCCGAACGCCACAGCGCCCGCTCGCTCCTCTCCAATACCATCCAGGTCAATCTCGCGGCGGTCTACAATCACCGCGCCCTCTTCGTGGCCATGACGTCGAGTTTCTACGGAATCTTCAACTACAACTCGCGCTACACCCACTTCGATGCCTACGGACGCCTGACGGGCATAGTAGGTATGCGGTTCTGACATCCCCATACGGACGCAACACATTGCGTCCGATAATAATTTTGTAATATTTCTGTGAGTTGTAACATTATTGTAATTTATTTATTTAACACGCAACCCACTATAAATCAATTATATACAATAAATTTGAAAAATTTTTCAAATTTATATGTAACATTGTTTTTACGAAATTTGGCCGGGTCGGGAGGAGTTGTTACCTTTGTAATGTCGGAAGGGAAAACGATACCGACCGACTCCCGATAGGGACCTAAGATAGATAAGATTGGTTTTAAGGTTAAAGATATTTCATGTTTAGGTATTGATTAATGGTATTTTTGGTTTAGATTGTCGAAGCCGGATGCGTGAGCACCCGGCTTCGTGACGTTTAAGCCATGTGTGGCAGACAATAATCCCCCACCCTGCGGCGTTACACATATATAAATATGAGAAGGCTGTCCGAGACCCCCTGTGGACTCCTCCGGGCCCTGGCGAGGGGCGCGGTGTGGGTTGTGCTCGCCGTGGCTTTGGCCATGGCCGCGCCGTCGTGTTCGACCAAGAAGAATACGGCTGCGTCGCGCAACTACCAGGCCTTCATCACCCGCTACAATGTCTACTTCAACGGCGACCAGCACTATAAGGAGACGCTCAAAGAGATGGAGCGGGGCTACGAGGATGACTTCACCGACATGCTGCTGATGCACCCCGCCGAGGCGCGAGGCCGCGAGGGTGCGCCTCAGCCCACGGGCTCATTCACGCGCTCGATCGAGAAGGCCCAGAAGGCGATCCAACTGCACAGCATCAAGAAGCGCCCCAAGCGCAAGGCCGGCAAGGGGAACGACCCCGCATACAAGGAATGGCTCAAACGCGAGGAGTACAATCCCTTCCTGCACAACGCATGGATGATGATGGGGCGCAGCCAGTACCAGGACGGCGACTTCCTCGGGGCGGCCTCGACGTTCTATTACGTCTCGCGCCACTTCAAGTGGCTCCCCGCGACGGTCATGGAGGCCCAGTTGTGGCAGGCCCGAAGCTACTGCGCACTCGACTGGACATTCGAGGCCGAGGGAATCGTCAACCGCATCAAAGTCGACTCGCTGAAAACCAATACTCTGCGCGAGCTGTACTACTTCACCGCCGCCGACGTGGCCGTGCGTCAGCATGAATATGCCCGCGCCATACCGATGCTCGAACAGGCTCTGAAATATGCCTCGGGGGGTCAGAAACCGCGCCTTTGGTTCCTCCTCGGACAGCTCTATGCCTCGGAGGGGCGCAAGGCGGATGCCTACAAGGCATACGGCAAGGCCCGCGGGGCAGCAGGGTCGTCGTATCGCGCCCAACTCAACGCCCGAATCAAACAGAGCGAGGTCTACGAAGGCTCGGACATCGAGCCTGAGGTCAAGGCACTGCGCCGCCTCACCCGCTACGGCTCGAACAAGGAGTACCTCGACCAAATCTATTATGCCATCGGCAACCTCTACCTCTCGCGCCGCGACACCACCGAGGCAATCAAGAACTACGAGCTCGCCGCCGCCAAGTCGACCCGCAACGGCATCGACAAGGCCATATCCCAGGTGACGCTCGGCGGCCTGTACTATGACCTCGGCCGCTATGACAAGGCCCAGCCCTGCTACTCGGAGGGTGTGGCCGCCCTGCCTCAGACCTATCCTGGGTATGCCGACATGCGCCGCCGCAGCGACGTGCTCGACGAGCTCGCCGTGTATGCCCAGAACGTGCATCTCAACGACTCGCTCCTGCACCTCTCGACCCTCCCCGAGGCCGAGCAGATGGCCGTAATCGAGAAAATAATCGAGGACCTCAAAAAACGCGAGAAGCAGGAGGCCGAGGATGCCGCCCGCGAGGAATACCTGGCCGAGCAGGAGGCCGCGGGGAACAATCTCCAAAGCTCCAATGCCCCGTCGCAGTTCAATCTGAATACGGACAAGTCATGGTACTTCTACAACACGGCCACGCGCAACGCCGGACGCACGGAGTTCCAGAAGCGGTGGGGCTCGCGCAAGCTCGAAGATGACTGGCGCCGACGCAACAAGGCCACCTTCTCGCTCGACAGCGGTGAGGGTGACGCCCCATACGAGCAGTCGGAGGACGGCACATATATGAACGGCGAGCCAGATCCCCTCGAAGACGAGGAGACCAAGCAGGCGCGCGAGCATGAGCAGGACCCGCACTATCCCGAATACTACCTCAAACAGATACCCAAGACTGACGCCGAGAAGGCCACCGCCAACGAGGTGATCCAGGAGGGATTGTACAACCAGGGCCTCATCCTCAAAGACAAAATGGAGGACTTCGGCGGCGCCGAGACCGAGTGGGATCGCCTCATGACCCGCTACCCCGACAATGTCTACCGCCTCGATGTCTACTACAACCGCTACCTGCTCGACATGCGCCTCGGACGCACAGCCGAGGCAGAGAAGTGGCGCGCGCTCATACTCAGCGAGTTCCCAGAGTCGAAGTATGCCCAGGCCATGGCCGATCCCGCATACCTCGAAAATCTCCGCACGATGGAGACACGCCAGGAGGCGATGTACGAGGCGGCGTACGACGCATATCTCGACAACCGCAACGCCGAGGTCCACGAGGCGTACCGCGAAATCAACGGGCTCTACCCGATGTCGCCCCTCATCCCGCGCTTCATGTTCCTCGACGCCCTCGCCTATGTGACCGAGAACCGCCACGACCAGTTTGCCTCGACCATCCGCGAGCTGCTCGAACGCTATCCCTCGACCGACCTCACCCCCCTGGCCTCGGCGTGGCTCACTGGCATCGGGAAGGGCCGCGAGATACACTCGACTGGCTCCAATCAGCGCAGTATGCTCTGGGACATCCGTCTGACCGGCGACTCGACCGCAGTCGCGGGCGACGGCACGCCGCTCGAATTTGTCCTCGAACCCGACTCCCCGCACTACCTCGTGCTGCTCTTCTCCACCGACCTCATCAATCCCAACCAACTCCTCTACGAGGTCGCCCGCCACAACTTCTCGACCTACCTCGTGCGCGACTTCGACCTCGAACCGATGAGTTTCGGCCCGCTCGGACTGCTCATAATAAAGGGATTCGCCAACAACCGCGAACTGGCCCACTACCGTCAGCTTCTCGGCCGCGACGGAGCCTTCGCGCTCCCCGCAGGGGTGCGTCCCGTGGAGATCTCGAAGGACAACTTCGACCTGCTGCTCCGCGGCGGGGGTTCGTTCGACGACTACTTCAAGTTTGTGGGTGAGGAAAGCATCCGCGACACCCACGAGAGCGTTCTGCCCCCCGAGGAGTACCCCTCGGCCGAAGAGATGTATGACACTCTCCCCGAAGAGACTGAGGAGACTGAGGCAGACACCCCCGTCGCTGAGCCTGAGGCCCAGAAGGCAGAGCCGCAGACCACCGCGGAAGAGCCCGAGGCACCCGAGCCCGAACCCGTCAAAGAGCCCGAGCCCGCCAAAGAGCCCGTGCCCATACAACTCGAGCCCGTACGAGAGCCTGCCGCTCCCGAGCCCGTTCCTGTCCCTGCGCCTACTCCTACCCCCGCTCCGTCTGCGAAAGCGCCCGTCGCGGTCCCATTCCCCGACTATCCCATCGGATCTGAGGGAGACGAAGACGATTAACCCAACCCAAATACCCCAATATGCCCGTAATCCTCTGGGCCGATGACGAAATCGACCTGCTCAAACCACATATAATGTTCCTCCAAACCAAAGGGTACGACGTGGAGACCGCATGCAGCGGCGCCGACGCGCTCGAAATGGTCGGGAACAAGGAGTATGACCTGATCATCCTCGACGAGAACATGCCCGGCCTCACAGGCCTGGAAACCCTCTCGCGCATCAAGATGGCCAAGCCCCACATCCCGGTGATCATGATCACCAAGAGCGAGGAGGAGAACATCATGGACCAGGCCCTCGGCAGCAAGATCGCCGACTACCTCATCAAGCCCGTCAACCCCCGCCAGATACTGTCCTCGATCAAGAAGAACCTGCACTCCGACGAGCTCGTGAGCCAACAGGCCTCCACCGACTACCGACAGGAGTTCGGGCGCATATCGGGGATGATCGGTTCAGCCGCCTCGCTCGCCGACTGGATGGAGCTATACCGCCTGCTCACCCATTGGGAAATGCAGCTCGCCGGGGCCGACACCTCTATGGACGACCTCCTGGCCATGCAGCGCAACGAGGCCAACACGGCCTTCACCAAGTTTGTGCGCCGCCACTACGAGGAGTGGGTCACCGCGCCGTCGGGCGAGGGGCCACTGATGTCGCCGAGGGTGTTCAAGGAGAGCGTCTTCCCCCTGCTCGACGCGGGCGAGAAGGTTTTCTTCATCCTCATCGACAACTTCCGCCTCGACCAGTGGATGGCCGTGAAGCCGCTGCTCACCGACATCTTCACGATGAAGGAGGAGCTCTACACCTCTATCCTCCCTACGGCCACGCAATATGCCCGCAATGCCATCTTCTCGGGGCTCATGCCGCTCGACATCGCACGGATGTTCCCAGAGCTGTGGGTGGACGAGGACTCGCCCGAGGGGAAGAACCTCAACGAGTCGCCGCTGATTGCCACGCAGTTCGACCGCTACCGCCGCCGCTGCCGGTTCTCGTACACAAAGATCAATGACTCGACCGCCGGCGAGAAAATGCTGCGCGAGTTCTCGAACCTACTCGACAATGACCTCAACGTCGTGGTGTTCAACTTCATCGACATGCTCTCGCACGCGCGTACCGAGTCGAGGATGATACGCGAGCTCGCGGCGACCGATGCGGCCTACCGCTCGCTCACCGAGTCGTGGTTCCGCCACTCCCCTGCCATCGAGATATTCCGCCGCATCGCCGCCAAGGGTTACAGGATCGTACTCACCACCGACCACGGCACCATCCGCGTCGACCGTCCCGTGAAGGTCGTCGGAGACAAGAACACCAACACCAACCTGCGCTACAAGGTGGGCAAGAACCTCGCCTACAACAACCGCGAGGTCTATGAGATCAAGGCGCCACAGCGCTTCGGCCTCCCGTCGCCGAACGTATCGAGCGCATATATCTTCGCGACAGAGCGCGACTTCTTCGCCTATCCCAACAACTACAACCACTATGTACAATACTACGACGGCACCTTCCAGCACGGAGGCATTTCGATGCAGGAGATGCTCGTCCCCCTCATCACACTGACACCGAAGAGCCTATGAGCCGTACAGCCACAATCCGAATCCCGTCGCTCGACGCCCTGCCCGCGGCAGCCGCCGAGTTTGCCTCCCTCATGTCCTGGGCCACTGTCTTCGCCTTCGAGGGCGAGATGGGCGCCGGGAAGACCACATTCATCAATGCCCTCGCCCGCGAGCTCGGCGTACCCGAGGAGGAGGCCACATCGTCGCCCACATTCGCCATCATCAATGAGTATCGCTCGGACGAGACGGCGGAGCTGATCTACCACTTTGACCTCTACCGCCTCGAAAACCTCGAACAGGCCTTCGACATCGGTGTCGAGGACTACCTCGAATCGGGTGCGCTCTGCCTCATCGAGTGGCCCGACCGCATCGCCGACATCCTGCCCGACGACACCGTCACCGTCACCATCACCGAGGAGCCCGACGGAAGCCGCCTCATGACCCTCACCAACCTCCCAGACGAGGAGACAGAGGAAGAGGAGGGGGCCGAGTGACCACTGCGCCGGTCATAACCCTCCCCACCGTCGGGTCGACCAACACGTGGATGACCACCGAGGGCGCCGATCTGCCCCACGGGGCCGTGGTACGCGCCGTTGCCCAGACAGCGGGGCGCGGACAGCGCGGCAACTCGTGGGAGGCCGAGCCGGGACAGAATCTCACCTTCTCGATGATG
Source organism: uncultured Muribaculaceae bacterium (assembly GCA_947178235.1). GTDB lineage: Bacteria > Bacteroidota > Bacteroidia > Bacteroidales > Muribaculaceae > Duncaniella. Next base: position 10,397 of record CAMWXQ010000004.1, on the reverse strand, counting down.
CTCCGCCCCGAGGGGATCGACGCCGCCGCGCAGTTCGCCGTCTCCGAGGCCGTGGCCCTCGGCGTCGCCGACGTGCTCGCCCGCCACATCCCGGGAGAGGAGATTACGGTCAAGTGGCCCAACGACATATATGCCGGCGACCGCAAGATCTGCGGGATCCTCATCGAGAACACCCTCGCGGGGCGCGAGATTGTACGCTCCGTGGCCGGGATCGGTGTCAATGTCAATCAGCGCATCTTCCGCTCCGACGCACCCAACCCCGTGTCGATGTGGCAGCTCACTGGCGGCGAGACCCCCCTCGAACCCCTCCTCGCCGAGATACAGGAAAGCATACTCCGCCTGATGGAAGCTCCCCTCGGGCTCAACGACAGATACTGTGCCACACTCTGGCGCCGCTCGGGGATGCACCCATACATCGACCACACCCGAGGCTCCATCCCCATGACCGCCCGCATCCTCAGCGTCGCCCCCACCGGCCACATCACCCTCCTCGACGACACCTCCACCCCCCGCACCTACGCTATAAAAGAAATAACGTTTGTGATATAATCACCCATTCAACCATCAAGATAAATCCCTATGTCCCTTACGCTGAAAGAATTTGCTGAGCGGATTGCGGCGGTCGTGAACTGCGAGCCGGAGCTGAGCGGCGAGTGGGTGACGGCCGAGACGTCGGATGTGCGCCGCAACGGCGGCCACTGCTACCTCGAACTCGTGCAGAAGAATCCGCTGACAGGGGCGGTGGAGGCCAAGATGCGCGCCAATATATGGCGCAGCGTGCTGCCACGCATCGACGCGGCCTTCGAGGAGGCGACAGGACAACGGCTCGCTTCGGGGATGAAGGTTATGGTATATGTCTCGGCCTCGTTCCACCCTGCCTACGGCCTGTCGCTCAACGTCACGGCGGTAGACCCGTCATATACGATGGGGGATCTCCTGCGCCACCGCCTCGAAATACTCAATCGCCTCAAAGCCGAGGGGATGCTGACCCTCAACCGCGAGTTGGAGTGGCCCACAGTGGCCCAGCGCATCGCGGTGATTTCGGCCCCGGGGGCAGCGGGGTACGGCGACTTCATCCACTCGCTGCTCAACAACCCTGCACGGATCCGCTTCGAGGCACGGCTCTTCCCCGCCGTGCTCCAAGGTGAGAACTGCGCGCCGTCCATCATCTCGGCACTCGAAGAGATCGGCGCTGAGGCTGATGCGTGGGACTGCGTGGTCATCATCCGCGGCGGCGGTGCCACGTCGGACCTCGCGGCGTTCGAGGACTACAACCTCGCGGCCAACATCGCCCAGTTCCCGATACCCGTCATCATCGGCATCGGCCACGAGCGCGACGTCACCGTCCTCGACTATGTGGCCAATATGCGCGTCAAGACCCCGACGGCAGCCGCCGAATGGCTCATCGACCGCGGCGTCGAGATGCTCGGCCGCCTCGATGCCCTTGCATCGGCCATCCACCGCACCGCCACCGCCATGCTCGGGGCTGACCGCGAACTGCTCGCCCGCTACGGGCAGCAGCTCGAACACCTCCCGCACGCGATTATCCGCGAGCATCGTGCACATCTCGACTCTACGGCCGTATGGCTCGGATCAGTACCCGCGAGGGTCATCGGCCCGCGCCTGACGGCACTCGCCGCGATACCATCGCGTCTCTCGGCCCTCGTCACACGCCGCATAGGACCACAGCGCGAACATCTCGCCACGCTCGAAACACGTCTCACCACCCTCTCCGACGGCGTCATCGAACGCCGCCGCGCACGCCTCGACACCCTCGGCGCCCTCCTCAGCGTCCTCTCCCCCCAGGCCACCCTTGCACGCGGCTACTCCATCACCCGCGCCGACGGCCACGCCGTCACCTCAGCCGCCGACCTCCCCGCGGGCACAATCCTCACCACCACCCTCGCCGACGGCACCGTCACCTCAACAGTCCTCTGACCCCGCGACAAAAATTATGTTTCGGAAAAATAATTTTTCTGAAACATAATTCCTCTTATTGCTCTCCGTATGCCATTCTGACAATGTCTTCGGGATAAAGTATGTTGATTCCGGAGACAAGGCCTTCATCCTTGGGTCGGTTTTTGAGAAAGAGCACGGGTACAATCTCCTTATCCTTCGCGAATGGCAGGGCCGCGGCCTTCTCGACAAGTTTACGATGCAGCTCCGAGGCAATTTCGGGATTGGTCCACTTACATTCACCCACAAGCAAGGCCTTCTTGTCGGCGGATTCGGCCATCACGTCAAACTCCATTTCTCTGAATCCGCCATCATTTTTCACCGTTCCCCACCATCGTGATGACTCGCCCCAGCGTTGGCCGAAGGCTTTGTTGCCACTCACAGCCTCACGGCACAAATGCTCCCAGTGGCGACCGACGTACTCCGAAAAGCTATTCTCAATCTGATCCAACACGAAGCCATTGCGCCCACGGCCTATGCTCGACATATTCGGGATTATATATGTATAGTAGAAGTCCATCAGTGGGTCATTGATGCGATAAATCCCCTTCTTGGACTTCTTGGGACTGTCACCGAACGGTATCTCGCGGCGCAGGTAATTCATTTGAATAAGTCGGTCGATGGGAGCCGACAGGGACGTGGCCTCGCGGCCCATGCGCGAGGCGATTTCAGAGAGGCGGTTGGCCCCCGCAGCCACGACAGACATGAGTGATTCCGATTGGACCGTCGCCCCCATGTCATCGAGGAACAAGCGCTTGGGCTCATCATTCAATACGGCAGTCGGCCCCATCATTGTACCGATGATGGCCTCGCGGAGGGATCCGTACTCCTCGCGTAGCTCCCAGTAGCGCGGGACACCACCCCAAACGCTATACTCCTCGACCGTGGCGATCGGATCGAGATGCAATCCCTCTTGCAGATACGAGATCGGTATCGGTCTGACATCAATTATGGCCTGGGCGCGGCCATACAACGGCTCGGACTGAGAGAGAATCATATTCTGCATCATCCGTTGGGAACTGCCACAGATTATAAGATTGAACTTCAGCGTCTTTGAGTCCACCAATCGCTGAATCACCGACGGCAGTTCGGGCGAATGTTTGACCATATACGGAAACTCATCCAAACAGAGCGTGAATTGTTTGTCGGCCAAAGCATTGAGCATTTTCAGAAGATCTTCCCAATCATGGTACTCCCCGAGTGCAATCTCTGGAAACTTCTCGGCGAGCTGCTCTTTGAGCATATCCCTTTGGACCGTCTCCACAAAGTCTCCCGCCATATAGTATATATCCTTCTTTTCGAGCACCTTTTTGACGAGGGTCGATTTGCCCAATCGGCGGCGCCCGAACACAACCACAAACCGTGGAGGAATATCGGGGTTCAACACTCTTCTCAGCTCGGCCAGTTCCTCTTTGCGGTCAAGAAAATCCATATTATATTTCAGAAAAATTATTTTTCGCAAAAATAATTATTTCCAACGACACTTGCAAATAAAACCCACAAACCCAACCATGCACGACGATGCGGTGCATGATTGGATTTGTGGGTTTCGGTATGCAGGGGTTCGGCCGCGCGGGGTCAGAACTGGCGGTCGAGGAGGGTTTTGGCTTCGGGGGTGAGGAGGCCTTCGAGGGCCCAGGGGTAGACGGTGGCGTCGATGGAGCCGAGGGCGTAGGGGGCGATTTCGTAGGGGTTGTAGTGGAATACGACGGCGCCGCCCATGAGGTAGGGTGTGCCGATGTTGTCCTCTACGTTGATGCCGGCCATGACGAGCTGCGAGGGACGGATGTTGTACTGCTGGGCGAGGGTCTCGCGGATGACGGTGAGGAGGGCGTCGGTGCTGCCGGGGACGAAGAGGTCAGCGACGGTGAGTACGCGTCCCCCAGCGAGGTCGTAGGTGAAGGGGCGTGTGACGGTCATGGGGTGGGCACCGCCGAGGTATGAGCTCTGGGTGACCTCGTAGGTGGCGTAGTCCGAGTTGATTTCGAGGACTGTGGCCGAGGTGTAGTCATACCATACACGACCCTCGGCGGCATCGTCGGGCAGCGAGTCGATGGGTGTGGGGTTGAAGCCCGAGACGGAGAGGGTGTCGGCGAGGTAGGTCTTGATGGCGGGGTTGAGGTCGCCTGTCTTGACGTCGTAGCAATAGGACATGAGTGTGTCGCGGAGGGCGGTGAGGTCGGCCTGGCCGATGCGGTCGGGCCAGTGGATGACGGTGGACTTCTGGTAGTATGCGGTGTCTTCGCCGAATACGGCGAGGTAGTTCTTCTCGGCGCTCTTCACGGTCTGGTCGACCGCGAATTCTGAGATTCCCTCTTCGGAGGCAGCCTTTGTCCTGTCCTGCGAGCAGGATGCGAGCAATGCGGGGAGTGCCACGGCTGCGAGGGTGGCGGCGGTCAGAATCTTTTTCATTTCGTTGGCTGGGTTGTATCGGGTTGGGTTGTGAATGATGTGAGGCCCGTGTGCGCGGGCTATATTATAGAACTGACGGGGTGGGCGGATTGTTAAATTCCAAACGTTAAAGTTAGTGAATTTTAGGCTAAAAAATGTGCCGAAAAGGGGCAAATAAGGCTCGGAGCTGCTTGAAGTTCAACTTTATTTGTGAAAAAGTTCGTTGTTTGGAGAAATTTTATTAACTTTGCAGCGCAAAAAAATGCTCCCGCCGATTCAGTCTTTCTGCGGCGTGCATCTTTGCCACCCCAACAGATAGAACACTATTCACAAACAAAACATTATCAACAACTATGTCTGAAATCGCATCCCGTGTAAAGGCTATCATCGTTGACAAGCTCGGCGTTGATGAGAACGAGGTAACCGAGACCGCAGAATTCACCAAGGATCTTGGCGCTGACAGCCTTGACACCGTAGAGCTCATCATGGAGTTCGAGAAGGAGTTCGGTATCACCATCCCCGACGACAAGGCAGAGGGCATCCGCACCGTAGCTGACGCCATCTCCTACATCGAGGCTAACCAGAACTAATCAGGCAGACTGAGCCCCCGGCGCCACGGCGCCGGAGCCCGCTCCGCCTCCACGAAGGCTCCACTCACGCCTCAGAGCGCATGGTGGAGCCTTTACCGCGTAATACGCGCGAGCGCCCGCGACGCCCGCGACCCATATATCACCTCTCTCCGCCCCCTCTCCCCTCCCCAAGAAACCGAAACAGACCACTCCATTATAAATCAACTCCTTATGGAATTAAAACGAGTAGTAGTGACCGGGCTCGGCGCCCTCACTCCCATCGGCAACGACGTAGAGACCACATGGAACAACGCCATCGCCGGCAAGAGCGGAGCCGCTCCCATCACCCACTTCGACGCTTCAAAATTCAAGACCCAGTTTGCCTGCGAGGTCAAGGGCTTCAACGCCGCCGACCACTTTGACCGCAAGAAACTGCGTCAGCTCGACCTCTACGCCCAGTATGCCATCGTGGCTGCCCGCCAGGCCGTGGCCGACTCGGCCATGCTCGAAGCCCCCAACCTCGACAAGGACCGCGTGGGCGTCATCGTCGCCGCCGGCATCGGCGGTCTCCACACCTTCGAGGAGGAGGCCGGATACTTCGCCCTCCACGGCGAGGAGCAGGGTCCCAAATACAACCCCTTCTTCATCCCCAAGATGATTGCCGACATCGCCTCGGGCCACATCTCGATGGAATATGAGTTCCACGGGCCCAACTTCGGCGTGGTATCGGCCTGCGCATCGTCCAACAATGCCATCATCGACGCCTTCAACCTCATCCGTCTCGGCAAGGCCGACATGATGGTGACCGGCGGCGCCGAGGCTGCCATCTACCCCGCCGGCGTAGGCGGCTTCAACTCGATGCACGCCCTGTCGACCCGCAATGACTCGCCCGAGACCGCTTCGCGCCCGTTCAGCGCATCACGCGACGGATTCGTCATGGGCGAGGGTTCGGTTGTCCTCATCCTCGAAGAGCTCGAACACGCCAAGGCCCGCGGCGCCAAGATCTATGGCGAGATCGCCGGCGGCGGCATGAGCGCCGACGCATACCACCTCACCGCCACCCACCCCGAGGGTCTCGGGGCCAAGCTCGCGATGAAGAATGCCCTCGAAGATGCAGGCATGACCCCCGACGACATCGACTATATCAACGTCCACGGCACCTCGACCCCCGTCGGCGACATCTCTGAGGTCAAGGCCATCGTCGACCTCTTCGGCCCCGCATCACACAAGCTCAACATCAGCTCGACCAAGTCGATGACCGGCCACCTGCTCGGTGCCACCGGCGCCATGGAGGCCATGTTCTCGGTGCTCGCCTGCAAGAACGACATCGTGCCCCCCACCATCAACCACGCCGAGGGTGACGACGACGAGAACATCGACTACACGCTCAACTTCACCTTCAACAAGGCCCAGGAGCGTCCCGTGCGCGCTGCCCTCTCGAACTCCTTCGGATTCGGCGGCCACAACGCCACCGTCATCGTCAAGAAGTACGAGGAGTAATCCACCCGACACATTGCCGACACCGGGCCACGCCCGACCGACACATGATAAAAACAGACCGGAATGCCGAACATTCCGGTCTGTTTTTTTGCGCCCTGTCCTCCCCCGGGCCTCGGATACAATAACCCGAGGAGGGCGCCAAATCCGATTTAACAGAAATTAACCAAATATTAGACCCGATTTCAGTAACTTTGCACTTATAATAAACCAAATTACCCAAATATACCCATGAGCACACGACTGTTGCTTATCGACGACGAGGAATCAATCTGCGAAATCCTCAAATACAATCTGCGCAAAGAGGGCTACGAGGTAGACACTGCTTACAGCGCGGAGGAGGCCCTGGAAAAGGACCTCACCCAGTATGACCTCTTCATCGTGGACATCATGATGGAGAACCTCAGCGGCTACGACTTTGCAAAGGCTGTACGCAACAACGGCCGTACCGAGTCGGCTCCCATCATCTTCTGCTCGGCCCTCAACGGCGAGGACGACACGGTGATGGGCCTCAACATCGGCGCCGACGACTATATCACCAAGCCATTCAAGATGAGCGAGGTCATCGCCCGCGTCAATGCCGTGCTGCGCCGCACCCAGCTCGCGAAGCTCGCCGCCGCAGCGGCCGCCGCACCCGCCCAGGCCGAGGATCCCGACGACGAACCCCTCAAAGCCCAGGAGGTCTACAAGGGGCTGCGCGTCGACCCCAACGAGAAGGTCGCATACCTCGACGACGAGCGCATACCGCTGACCAAGACCGAGTTCGAGATACTCTACTTCTTCCTCACCCACCGCGGACGCATCTACTCGCGCCAGGAGATCATGCGCCGCGTATGGGCCGACGATGTAGTGGTCAACAACCGCACCATCGACACCAACATCACACGCCTGCGCAAGAAGATAGGCGAATACGGCAACAACATCGAGACACGCCCAGGTTTCGGTTATGGATTTAAGGAAAAGGATTAACTTCCACTGGCAGCTCTTCATCCCGCTGGCCCTGACGCTCTGCATCGTCTTCGGCATCATCCTCTGGTACCAGTACAAGCGCGAGGCAGACTACCGCGCCGAGATACTCACGTCCCAGCTCGACCTCATCAACCGCCGCGTACTGCGCGCCTATGAGAACGACCAGGGTCTGCGCCCCTTCAACGCCTTCATCGCCTCATACTTCGAGGGGTCTGAGTTCGAGAGCGTGCGCATCACCGTATACTCGGACCTCGGACAGCTCCAATACTCGCTCAACGTCCCCCTCCCCTTCGAGGTGACCAATGAAGACATCGTGAAGGTGGTCGATACTGGCGGCGACTCGAAGCGCCTGGTCATCCGCAACCACGACGGAACGAGCCACGACTACTACATGCTCAGCTCGGCCATGAGCCCGGACGGCCGCGTGAAGGTCATCTCGGGTATCCCCTACAACGAGGCCGTCGACGATGCCATCAACATCGACGACACCGTGTGGCTCGTCATCGGCGGATGCCTCCTGGTGACGCTCATCGTGACCTTCTACTTCACGCGTATGCTCTCGCGCAACGTCACGCTGCTCAAAGACTTCACCTACCGCGCCGTCAGCGGCGGGACATTCACGGGCATGGACAAGTTCCCCAAGAATGAGCTCGGCGACATCTCGCGCGAGATCGTGACCCTCTACCGCGACCGCGTCGCGGCCATCGAGCAGATCAAGAAGGAGCGCAAGGTGGCGATGCACGCCTTCGAGGAGAAGGCCCGCGTCACCCGCCAGATGACCAACAACATCAACCACGAGATCAAGACCCCCGTGGGCATCATCCGCGGCTATCTCGAATCCATCCTCAACGACCCCGAGATGGACGACGAGACCCGCACGAGATTCCTCCAACGAATGCTCTCGAACGTCGAGCGCCTCACCAACCTGCTCAACGACATCTCGACCATGACCCGCCTCGAAAACGGCAGCGACAAGATCGCCGTCACCAAGGTGGACATGTACGACCTGCTCTTCCAGATCGAGTGCGACATCGAGGCCAACCATCTCGCGGGTGACCTCACATTCTCCTTCGACCTCCCGCTCAACTGCTTCGTTTCGGGCAATCCCGGACTGCTCCAAGGCATGATCTGCGGCCTCATCCGCAACTCGGCCATGTACTCCGGCGGCACCTCGATCGGATTCCGCCTCATCTCGGAGAACGACCGCTTCTATGTCTTCGCCTTCTACGACGACGGCACCGGCGTGGGCGAGGAGCACCTGCCACACCTCTTCGAGCGATTCTACCGCGTCGACACCGGCCGCTCGCGCAAACAGGGCGGCACAGGCCTCGGCCTCCCCATCGTCAAGAGCACCGTCACCAACCACGGCGGTACCATCTCGGTACACAACCGTGTCTCGGGCGGCCTCGAATTCATCTTCTCCCTGCCCAAATACACCGCATCCGAATCATGATGAAAACGCTTCTGATTGCCCTGCTCCTGTGCCTCTCGGCTTGCCAGATGTCCGGGCAGAAGACCGACGAGTCCATGCAGGCCGAGTTCCCCACCATCGCGGCGAACATCGAGGCCCTGTATGCCAACCTCGTGTTCGGCACCGCCACGGACCCGGGATTCAAGATCTCGGACATATGCACCGACAGATTCCTCAGCCGTCTGGCCGAAGCCAACGACTACGACACCGAAGGCTACGCCACATGGCTGCTCCGCTCGGGGATGCAGGATGGGGACGACACCCCCTCCGAGGTATTGTCCGTGACCCCGGGCGAGGGGAACACGGTCGTAGTCCGTTGGTCCGACATGGGCCACCAGGGCTCCACCACCCTCACGATGACCCGGGCCGACGGAACGTGGAAAATCGATGGCGCCACGGTCCCCGAAGGATACAAACCGCTCTGAAATCACAAACCGTAATCCGCCGCTGACATATTCGGTGAAAATAATCTCGGGAGGCAGTAAAATATACTGCCTCCCGCTTTCGTTTTATCATAAAGATAGACCGAACAATCACCCCACTGACCTCACATGCTCAACGAATCCCGACATACAAGCGCGGACGCCCCCAAAACGCCACTGCTATCAGTAGTGGTACCCGTGTTCCGTACCGAGCGCTACCTGGACGAGATGATGCAGGCACTGCTCGGGCAGACGTTCAAGGACATGGAGGTGATTCTCGTGGACGACCTCTCGCCCGACGGCGCACCCGCGATGTGTGACCGCTACGCGGCCCTCGACCCGAGGGTGAGGGTGATACACAAGCCCGTGAACGAGGGTCTCGGCATGGCCCGCAACACAGGGCTCGACGCAGCGAGGGGAAAGTACATCGCCTTCCACGACTCGGACGACACCCTGCACCCCGACACATACGCCGTGGCAGTGAGGATGATGGAGGAGAGCGGAGCCGACACGGTGCGTTTCACCTGCAACCGCTTCACCGACGCCGGCGCATCCTCGCCCGTCGACTACACCGCCCCCGCCAGGATCTTCGACCGCCCCGAAGAAATCCACCGCCTCGCCCTGGGCATCTTCGACCCCGCACCAGCCGAGATGCAGCTGTATGACCTGGGAGGAAGCTCATGCATGGCCATCTATCGCCTCGACCTCCTACGCCGCCACGGCATAAGATTCGAGAATGAGAGGGAATATCTCAGCGAGGACTACCTGTTCAGCTTCGACTACTACGTCCACTGCACAAAAGTCGTATCGTTACCCAGGACCTACTACCACTACCGCATAACGGAGGGAAGCCTGACCCGCAACCTCCGACTTGACGTCATGGATCGCGTGGCCCACTACTGTGACCATGTGATAGACAAGATGCGCGAGAATGGATACAGCCGTGACGCAGAGTGGGCGGCGGCAGGATTCTACATCGGGGCATTGAGGGCCAACATGACATTCGTGTTCATCTCTCCCGAGTTCACATGGCGCCAGAAGCGCGAATGGTTCATTGAGCGGACATCCGACCCGAATTTCCGCACCCTCTGCGCCTCGTATCCGTGCCACAAACTACCCGCG
>CAMWXQ010000003.1 GCA_947178235.1 uncultured Muribaculaceae bacterium | reverse complement strand
ACTAGTCTTTTCGTCGGCAGCGTCCGATTTGTATAAGAGACAGCCCATGAGAAGGGCGATGCCGATGGCCATGGCTGAGTAGCCCGAGAAGTCGCAGTAGAGCTGGATGGTGAAGCCGATGGTGGCCATGAGGTTCTCGAATCCGCTGTACAGAGCGGGATTGTCGAACACGCGGTCGACGAAGTTGCCCGAGATGAAGTCGGCGATAACCATCTTCTTGACTATGCCGAGAATGATGAGCCATACGCCCTCGGAGGTCATGGCGCGGTCGGGACGGGGATTGGCGGCCACCTGGGGGAGCATATCCTTGGCCCTCACCACGGGGCCCGCGAGCAGGGGCGGGAAGAAGGTGAGGAAGAAGGTGTAGTCCAACAGGTTGCGGCAGGGGGTCGTGTGACCGCGGTAGAGGTCGACGATGTAGCTGATGGAGCGGAAGGTGAAGAACGAGATTCCGGCAGGGAGCAGGATGTCCCAGAAGTCGATGCGGGTCTCGAAGATGCGCCCCACGGTGTCGAGGATGAGGTTGAAGTACTTGAAGTATGCGAGCATCCCGACATTGACGGCGAGGTTGACCGCCACGATGAGGCGGCGCACCCATCGGCGGCGGGCACTCCCCATGGCCAGGCCGAGGAGCCAGTCGGAGACGGCCACACCGAGCAGGATGAGGAAGCAGAGCCCCGACGACTTATAATAGAAGTAGAGGGAGAACGCTATGGTGAGCATCATGCGCCCCCCGCGCCACGGACGCAGGAGGGTGTAGAACGCCAGGAATACGGCGAAGAGGATGAGGAAGAGCCCGGTGTTGAACAGCAGCGGCTGCGCAGGGTCATAGACCAGGAGGTCGATGAGCTTGGCGAGGTCTATGTTGAACCGTTCGAGCCAGGGGGCAAGGAGATTCATCTTATATTATAGGAGTTAGGAGAGAGAACGGGATTGTCAGAGGTATAAGCGAGTTGTTCAATTGCCCGCCGAGCGCACGGCGTCCATGAGTGCCTCGTAGAGGAGGCGCCCCTCGATGGCATAGCCCTGGCGGGAGTGGTGTACGCGGTCCTTGGCAAAGAGGCCGCGGTCGATCCATGATGTGCTCGCGCCCGAGCCGCCGGCGACGTCATACCAGTCGTAGACGGCGATGCCGTTCTGTTTGCCATAGTCGAGTATGGCCTGGCGGATGGGTGCGATGTTGCGGTTGACGGCATAGGTGCGCGATGTGCGGTTGACGGTGCGTGTACGCGCCTTGCGTCCCTTGCGTGCCTTCCCCTTCACCTGCACCTTCTTGGTGGTGGTGACCGAGCGCTGGCACTCCATCGGGGTGGTGAGGAGTATCTGGGCGCGGGGATTGGCCTGGCGGATGTTGGTGACGAGACGGTCGACGGCGCGGGTGAAGCTCTGTGCGTCGAAGCGGCCGAAGGCCTCATTGGTGCCGAGCGAGACTATGACCAGGTCGGGGGAGAGGGGCGCGATGCCGGCACCGACATTGCCGATGCGGTTGTATGTCTCATAGGCCGCGCCGTTGTTGCCGATGGCGTGGTAGAATACACCCGGGGTGTCGGCCGAGAGGCTTGCGCCGAAGATGGTGAGGTCGCCGCCCGAGGTGAAGTTAACGGTCAAGGAGTTGACGGGACGTTCGAGCAGAATCTGGGTATAGTCGTGCGACGGTATGGCACGGAAGGGGACGGAGTGCCCCGCGGAGGTGACCGAGTTGACCGTCATCTTGCCCTGGTGGAAGATGGTGACCGACGAGAATGGGTCGTAGGCGTCATCGGCGCGCTCCGAGGTCGAGAATGTGATCTCGGAGGTGGCCGACGAGGGGCGTATCGAGGTGCCCGTGAATCCGACGGTCTGGCGCCACGGCTGGCTCATCAGCTTGGCGGGAATCCATGAGTTGCGGCTCTCGAAGGCGTAGTCGGTGGGCTCGTTGGTGCCCGACATCTTCAAGGGTGACACGAGGCCGCGCCCGGCATTGCCGAAGTCATATTGGAGCAGGCTGCGGGTGACGCCGCTCGATATGTCGGCCTGGATATGCGAGTCGCCGATCATCACGATCGATGCGGGGCGGCGTGCCGAGCCTTCGAGGGCGGCGCGGAGCGGGGCCCAGTCGGCGCCGTTGAGCTGTATGTGGTTGGCGCTGCGGCGGATGAAGGAGGGCACCTGTATGTCGATGTCGGCGTCCGAGGGGGAGCCGGGTATCTCGACCACCCCCGCGAGGTCGACCGAGTCGGCCTCCACGGTCTCCTGGGCCGAGGCACAGGGAGCGAGGATGGCTAATGCGGCGAGGGCAGTGAGCAGGGAGGGGTATATGTTTCGGATTGCAGTCATTGGTCTTCGGTATTGGGGGTCTCCGCCTCGGTGTCGGCGGCGGGTGTGGAGGCTGTCTCGTCGATGTCTCGGCTGAGGGCCTTGAAGAGTTCGGCGGCGAGGCGCGCGCCACCCTTGTGGGTCATGTGGATGTAGTCTTTGTTGATGTCCCCGTCGCGGCTCCACGAGACGACGGCACCATCACCGCCCATAGCCTCGCGGGTGTCCCAGAAGAGACAGTGGGCGCGGCGGGCGGCATCGCGCTGGGCGGCGATCATGGCGGGGGCGGTGGACATGGAGACCACCGAGCCACCCTGCTTGACGCCACGGTCCCCGACACCCATCACGAGTATGTCGGCGCGGGGATAGCAGGCGCGCACATGGTTGATGACCTCGACCATGCGCGAGGAGTAGACCGAGTAGTTGGTCTGCGAGGCGGTCATGGCGTTGACGCCGAATTCGAGCACCACGAGGCTGTAATCCACGTAGCGGGCCATGTCGCGGCAGAGCGCCGTGGAGATATGCGAGAGGGTCACACCCGAGTATCCGCGCGACGACATGCAGTCGAGGCTGATGCCCGAGGCGCCGTCGAGCCATACGCCGAGCCCCACGAGCGAGGCCGTGGAGGTGCGCAGGGCCAGTTCGGAGGCCGCTCCCGCGATTTCTATACACCCAACGGAGTCGGAGGGGGCAATATTGCGTGTCTCCCACTCTCCCGCAGGGGTTTTGACCTCGACGGTGGCACCCTGCGGGGCCAGGAAGAGGAAGCGCGAGCGGGCCCAGGCATCGGTCTGTCCGCCGAAGAGCTTGGTGCCCTCGTATGTGGACGTGGCCTCGCCCTGGGGGATGGCATACTGCTCGGAGAGGGTGAGCCACTTGCGGTCGGCCTTCTTGTTGGCCATGTAGGTTTTCCACCCCTTGCCCCCCTGCTTAACGGAGCGGCGGAAGCCGGGAAAGTCGGAGTGCATCGAGACGTAGCCGACACCCTGGCCGCCGTAGGCCTGCTGCATGAGGTGGCGGAGGTCCTGGGTGAAGATGTCACCCTCGATCCAGCTGTCACCCACGACGGCTATGCGGGCCATACCACCCTCGCGGATGGCCGTGCGCAGGCGTATGAGCCCGCGGCCGAGGTCGGTGTAGTCCTCGATGATGACGATGTCGCCCACGCGGGGGGCGACGGCGGGGCGCATGATCGAGTCGACGGGGCGGGCGAGCACCGAGTCGGGGGCGTTGAGGTGTGCCTCCTCGGCGGCCATGGCTTCGAGCAGGGCGGGGTCGACCTGTTCGTCGTCGGGATCGGTGTGGCCCATGACGCCGACCTCGCGCAGGATGTCGGAGAAGAGGGAGAAGTCCTTGACACGTCCCCCACTCCACTTCTCCAAGGGTAGGAAGGAGAGGACGGCGACGAGGATGATGGCGGCGAGTATGATGAGGAAGGGGTAACCTTTTTTCATTGCTGAGGGGGTGATGGTGATTGGTTGTGGCGGTTCAGAAGGGGAGGTCGATATGCTCGGTGAGCGAGACGTCCGAGACGTCGAACGCCGTGGCGGGGTCGTCGAGCCCGGTGGTGAGGACGGCGATGAGGGTGGCGAGCTTCGCGTCCACCTCGGACCACTCGGTCTCCTCGTCGGAGTCGGGCATGATGCCTCCGCCACCGAAGATGTTGTGCAGGTGCCCCTCGGCCATCGACGAGTTGTCTATGGCGGGGGTGGCGAATCCGCAGCGGAGATTGACATAGGCGTGGGTGCGGCCCGCGACACGGGCTCCGACGGCACCGGCATAGCAGCGGCGCTGATGGGTCTCGGAGGCGTCGATGACGGCCATGGCGACGTCGCGGGGGAGACCGGCGACAGCAGGGGTGGGATTGAGCGCTTCGAGCACTTCGCCGAAGGGTGCGGCGCCTGTGGCCTTGATGGGGGTGCAGAGGTGGCGCACTATGCCCGTCTGGAGGGTCTTGCGCCGTCCGCGTGTGACGTCGAGGCCGAGGTCCGCGAGCGTACCGCAGATGAAGTCGGCGACGATGGCCTGCTCGGCCTTGTTCTTGGCATCCCACGGGAGGTCGGACGAGGCGGGGAGCGTCCCGGCCAGGGCCATCGTGCGGTATTCGCCGCCGGGGGCCTGTTCGAGCAGCAGCTCGGGGGTCGATCCGTACCAGAGGCCATTCTCTGGGGTGAAACAGAGGTATGTGAACTGGCCCGGGGGATTCACACTGGCGAGCATGTCTACGACTTCGACGGGGGTGACGGCCGAGAAGAGGGCCACCATGCGGGAGAGCACAACCTTGCTCCCCTCCTCGGCCTGCACGAAGGCGCGGACGCGCTTGAAGGCTTCGAGCCATGCTGCATAGTTGGTGCTACGGCGTCCGGTCTTCTCCTGCGAGTCGCCGAATCGGACGTTGGGGTTGGCGGTGAGGTGGCTGATTATCCCCTCGGCGTCGAACTGCGCGCGCACCCCGGCCATGTGAGGCTCGTCGGCCCCGTAGCGGCTGATGAAGAAGCAGTCCGAGGCGGGATCCATGAGCGCGGAGGCATCGGCGTCGAGGCTGACGGGCGATGTTCCGTCCGGCTCGGGCAGGGATGCCATGAAACGCCACTCTCCTCCACGGCCCGACGAGGGGAGGCGGAAGAGGGCGAAGGGTATGTAGTGTCTGGCGCAGAGGTCGGCCGCCATGGCCATCTCGGCGGGTATGGATATGCTCATCGCTCATCGTCGGCCACGCGCCCGAGCAGCTCGAACGGATAGGCCTGTGTTATGGTTACGTTACAGAACTCACCGCGGGCGAGGGGTCGGGTCTTCTCGACCAGGACCTCGGGGTCGACCTCGGGTGAGTCGAATTCGGTACGGCCGACGTAGTAGTCGGGCTCCTCGCGGTCGATGACGACCTTGAAGGTCTTGCCCACCTTTGCGGCCTGGATCTCGGCGGAGATCTCCTGCTGCGCCTCCATGAGCAGGTCGCGGCGGCGCTCCTTCTCCTCCTGGGGGATGCTGTCCTCGAAGTGGAGTGCGCCGTAGGTGCCCTGCTCCTCGCTGTACGCGAAGGCGCCCATGCGCTCGAAGCGCTGGCGGCGGACAAAGTCGAGCAGTTCGGCGAACTCCTCCTCGCCCTCGCCGGGGAATCCGGTCATGAGGGTGGTGCGCAGGTGTATGCCGGGGACGCGGCGGCGTATCTCGGCCAGGAGTTCCTCGGTCTCGCGGAGGGTGATGTGGCGCCGCATGTTGGAGAGGACCTTGTCGGAGGCGTGTTGGAGGGCTATGTCGAGGTACTTGCAGACGTTCGGGCGGCGCGCCATGACATCGAGCAGGTCCATGGGGAACTCATTGGGGTATGCGTAGTGCAGGCGTATCCACTCGACCCCCTCGACATCGGCGAGGGCATCGACGAGGCGGGCGATCTCGACGCGGCCATAGAGGTCCTTGCCGTACGAGGTGAGGTCCTGGGCTATGACATTGAGCTCGCGGACGCCGCGGGCCACGAGGGCGCGGGCCTCCTCGACGATCTCCTCGACGGGACGCGAGCGGTAGCGCCCCGTGATGAGGGGGATGGCACAGAAGGCGCACATGCGGTCGCACCCCTCGGCAATCTTGATATAGGCGTGGTGCCGGGGGGTGGTGAGGACGCGGTCCCACGGCGCCGAGCCGGGGTGGCGCGAGGTGATGAGCCCCACGAGCGAGGCCCAGTCGGTCTTTCCGCGCCATGCGTCCACCTCGGGAATCTCGGTACGGAGCTCGTCGGCGAAACGCTGCGAGAGGCAGCCCATGACGTAGAGGCCGTCGATGTCACCCGCGGTGCGGGCCTCGGCCCAGGCGAGTATCTCGTTGACGCTCTCCTCCTGGGCGTCGCCGATGAAGCCGCAGGTATTGACGACGACGTGTATGCGGTCGTCGGTATCGAACCACTCCCCCTCGAGGTCGGGCTCGAAGGCCACGGCGATGCCGGCGCTCTCGAACATCCTCATCAGCCTCTCGGCATCGACGAGATTCTTCGAGCAGCCGAGCGAGTAGACGGCCACACGGTCTTTCACAACTACGGGAGCGCTCACTTCTGGTCGCCGAAGAGGGATTTGACAAAGGCGCGCTTGTCGAAGACCTGCAAGTCTTCGATCTTCTCGCCGAGGCCGATGTACTTGACCGGAATCTTGAACTGGTCCGAGATGCCGATTACGACGCCACCCTTGGCGGTGCCGTCGAGCTTGGTGATGGCGAGCTCGTTGACCTGCGTGGCGGCCACGAACTGGCGGGCCTGTTCGAAGGCGTTCTGCCCCGTCGAGCCGTCGAGCACGAGGAGGACTTCGTGGGGAGCGTCGGGGACGAGGCGCTGCATGACGTTGCGCACCTTGGTGAGCTCGTCCATCAGACCCTTCTTGTTGTGCAGGCGGCCGGCTGTGTCGATGATGACGACGTCGGCGTCATTGGCGATGGCGCTTTGGAGTGTATCGTATGCGACCGATGCGGGGTCGGCACCGAGGCGCTGCTTGATGACAGGCACACCGGCGCGGCGTCCCCACTCTTCGAGCTGCTCGATGGCGGCGGCGCGGAAGGTGTCGGCGGCACCGAGCACGACGCGGTTGCCGGCGGCCTTGAAGCGCGCGGCCATCTTGCCGATCGTGGTGGTCTTGCCCACGCCGTTCACGCCCACGACCATGATGACGTGGGGGTGATGCCCCTCGGGGACGGTGAAGTCGGCCTGCGAGGAGACGGTGTTGTCATTCTCGGCGAGCATCTCCGAGATTTCGTCACAGAGGAGATTGTTGAGCTCGGCCGAGCCGACATACTTGTCGCGGGCGACACGCTTTTGGAGGCGGTCGATGATGCGGAGGGTCGTGTCGACACCCACATCGGAGGTCACGAACACCTCTTCGAGGTTGTCGAGCACCTCATCGTCGACGGTCGACTTGCCGGCAATGGCATGGGATATGCGGTCGAAGAAGCCGCGCTTGGTCTTTTCGAGCCCCTTGTCGAGGGTCTCCTTCTCCTCCTCTGGGGTCTGGACCTGCTCCGGCTCCGGTTTCTTGCGGAATAAATCAAAAAGTCCCATATAAATGTCTGTGGATTATCGGGTATTCGTGTAAGTTATGGTCTACGGGCGCACCACTGGCGGCACCGCCCAAGCAAGATGCAAATTTACGCATTTTTTCGGAATCCCACAAGGGATGGACGCGATAGCTTGACGCACAGAGCTATTCACGGGTAATCACCTCGCAGATGCGCCTCGCGATCAGTTCCGCGCCACGGTCGGTGGGATGGATGTTGTCTGTGTAGCATACTGCTTCCTCGCCGTCGTAGACATCGTGCAGGTCTATCGTTGCCAGGCGGTTGTCATGGGCCACCTTGCGGACCATCGGGGTAATCTCGTCGAGGATTACACGCTCGTCTATTCCCCAGATCTTCTGAGGGTCGTCCACACGGGCCTTGCACGGCAGGCAGATGTATATTTTCGGGAGCGAGGGGAGATACTTGAACATATCTATAAGTTCCTGGTAGTCTGCGGGGAAGTCAGCCCCGTTCGCCCAGTTGTACCCCTTGCTGTCATTGCCACCGAGTTTGAGGATGACGATGTCGGGGTTATATTCCATTGCCTGGCGGCACTTCTCTGTGGCCCCGTACCAGAATGGCGTGCCGGCATCGGTGCCCTTCCGCGTGGCGGTAGAACAGCTGACGCCAAAGTTCTTGACCTCATAGCCGTCGCCCAAAAGCCTTTGGAGCACGGCGGGGTATGCCTTGGTGGCAGGATCGGAGGTACCCGCCCCCTCGGTGATGCTGTTGCCGAGACAGGCGACCCTTATCGGCCCTACATGCTCGGCTGAGCCCGATATGGCGGAGTTAACGAACGGAACCACTGCCGCCGGATTGTCCAGACCATGTGGATGATGGCCTGCGCCGGGGCGAACTATTGACTTGACCGGGGCATCGTACCGACGATAGACGTCGACTATCTTGCGCCCGTTGTTCTCGTATGGGACAATGGTATCCGACCCGCCACTGAGCAGAAGCACGGGTATCCTGTGACGGGCAGGGATATGGAGGTTGTAGAGGGCGTTCTCCCCGAACTCGCCACGGAGTATGGGATTCTCCTCGCGGTGCCACTTCTCGTGCACGTCCCTCCACCACTCCGGGTCGCGTTGGAGCTCGAAGATGTCGACCAGAGGATTATCGAGTATGAGACACGCCACAGTCCCGGGGTAGAGCTGGGCGCGGCGCAGCGAATAGTAACCGCCGCGGCTCAGTCCGTACATGACGGCCTTGGGCATCAGATTATACTCGCGTATGACTGTCTCATAGAATTTCTGACCCGATTCGATAGCCTCGGGGCGCGCCCACTCATAGGTGTTGTCATAGTAAGCGATATGGTACCCCTCGCGGAGCAGTGCCTCGTCGATGGCGGGGAAAGCGCCGAAGAAGGCCGGCCGCCACACCCAGGGATTCCCTTCGAGCGGCTTCTCGGGTATTACCACGAGACCGTCGCGCCCATCGAGCTTGAACGAATGCATCTCACATCCGCCCCATTCGCCCTTATCCACACTCAGCGCCGCCCCGGCACCATACATCACACCGGCAGCCATCGCCAAAAACACCGACACCAACAGACGGAATACCATAAAGAAAAGAATTAATTATTGTGTTAGCATTTAAAGAAATAGCCATTATAGCTACAATAGCTATTTTAGCTATTCGACACAATGGTTCGTCAATCCTCGTCCTCGTCGTCGAGGAAGTCGAAGTCCCATCCGTCGTCGGCGAGGGAGTCGGTGAAGTTGGCGAGTTCGCGGCCTTCGCGCTTGGTGGGTCGGCCGAGCCCCTTGCGGCGGTCGATGAAGCCGGAGATCTTCACGACGTCGAGCAGGTCGAGCTGGCTCTGAGGGGTGATGTTCTCCATGTATTCGGGCACGAGCTTGGCGCCGAGGCGGTTGTTCACGAGGGCCTTGACGCGGAACGAGTAGGTCACCGGGGGCTTGCGCACATCGACGACCTCGCCGACCTTCAAGGGTCGCGAGGGCTTGACGGGGGTGCCTCCGACGGTCACACGGCCTTTCTTGCAGGCCTCGGTGGCTATGGTGCGGGTCTTGAAGATTCGCATGGCCCAGAGCCACTTGTCTATGCGGGTTTCTGACATTTAAGTTTCGCTTTGCTCAACTTAAAGTTTAAAGTTTAGGGCCTTCGGCCTTAGGTTTAAAGTTTAAGTCGGTTTTTTATTACACTAGATTCAGAGCGGCACTGAGGTTCTTTAAACTTTAAACCCGAGGCCGAAGGCCCTAAACCCTAAACTGCGCGAAGCGCATTTCATTTGTTATTGAACTGGCACATAGCGACATTCATGCCTGCGAGGCAGAAGGTCTTGACGGCTTCGACGGCGACCTTGACGCGCTCGCCCATGGCGGCAGCCTCCTCGGGTGTGAACATCCCGAGTACGTAGTCGATCTGTCCACCGCGGGGGTAGTTGTTGCCGATGCCGAAGCGGAGGCGGGGGTATGCCTGGGTGCCGAGCATCTGGGCAATGTTTTTGAGGCCGTTGTGGCCGGCGTCGCTCCCCGAGGGTTTTAGACGTATGGCGCCGAAGGGGAGTGCGATGTCGTCGACGATGACCAGAATCTGGTCGACATCGACACCCTCCTTATCCTTCCAGTAGCGCACGGCATTGCCGGAGAGGTTCATGTATGTCGAGGGCTTGATGACGGTGAGCTGGGCATTCTTGACGCGGATGCGGGCGACGTCGGCATAGCGCTCGGTCTGGAACGTGCCCGAGACACTGTCGACAAGTGCGTCGGCCACGATGAATCCGGCATTGTGGCGCGTGGCCTCGTACTCGGGCCCGATATTGCCCAGGCCTACGATGAGGAATTTCATTGGCTGAATGTATAAAAGACAACTCACAGACGCCTCTCCGCGGGGGCGGGGAGGTTGTCTGTGAGCTGTGATGAGTGGATTCGGTGATGGCGATTATGCCTTGGCCTGGGCACCGCGGGCGGCACGGGTGAGCTGGACGGCGCAGACAACGGCGTTCTTGGCGTTCATGAGTTCGAGGCCTTCGAAGTGGAGGTCGCCTACCTGGAGGGTCTTGCCGAGGCCGAGGTTGTCGACGTTGATGACGAGACGCTCGGGGATTTCGGTGTAGGGAGCCTTCACCTTGAGCTTCTTCATGGAGAGGTTGAGCTTACCACCGGCCTTCACACCTTCGGCGTGGCCTTCGAGCTGCACGGGCACCTCCATGGTGACGGGCTTCTCGGGGGTTACGGCGAGGAGGTCCATGTGGAGGATGGTGTCCTTCACGGGGTGGAACTGGAGATCTTTGAGGACGGCCATGGAGGTCTTGCCGTCAACGGTGAGCTCGATGGCGAAGATGTCGGGGGTATAAACGAGCTTGCGCACGTCGTCCTGGCGGACGGTCAGGTGGGTTGCCTCCTTGCCATTGCCGTTGAGGACAACGGGAATGAGGTTCTCTTTGCGCAGCTCCTTGGCTGCCTTCTTGCCCAGGTCGTTGCGGGTCTGGGCGGTCAGCTGAAATGTCTTCATTTCTGGGATCGGTTTTTTGGGGTTGTGTTACTCAAAATTAAGGAGATTGCTTCTTAATTTCCCATCACACGGGAAGGGACGCGGCTCTCCACGGCCCGAAAAGCGGTGCAAAGGTAGTGATTTTCTGCGTGAAAGATGTCAGGTTTATTGTTTTTTAACATCTTCGAGCAGGGTCTTCACTGCGGCTTCGAGTTGCTGGTCGCGGCCGGTGGCTGCCACGGCGGGGTCGTTGACAACCTTGACGTCCGGTTCGAGCTGGGTGTTTTCGAGGAAACCACCCTCGGCGGGCACGAAGCCTACGACGGGGACACCGAAGAGCATCGAGTCGTCCTGGAAGTCGATCCAGTTGACCGAGCTCATGGTCCCGGGCACGGGCATACCTACGATCTTGCCGAGGCCGCGGTTGCGGTACATCCAGGGGGTTCCGTGGGCGTTCGAGTAGTTGGCCTCGCCGGTGATCATGACGGTGGGGCGCAGCCATCGCTTGGAGGGCATCTCGCCGCTCTTGACACCGCGGATATACTGGTCGAGATACTTGTGGCCGCTGAACAGCACCTCGATGTCTTCGTGGAGGCGTCCGCCGCCGTTCCATCGGGTGTCGATGACGATGCCGTCGCGGTCGGCATAGCGGCCGAGGACGTCGGCATAGATGGCGCGGTACGAGGGGTCGTTCATCGAGCGGAGGTGTACATACCCGAGGCGGCCGCCCGAGAGCGAGTCGACAGTGGCGCGGTTGCGCTCGACCCATCGGTCATAGAGCAGCCCGTTCTCGGCCCCTGTGGAGATCGGGATCACCACCTCCTCGACCTTTGCGCCCGAGGGGAGGGTGAAGGAGACGAGGGTCTTCTTGCGCGCACGGCCGGCGAGCAGTGCGAGGGGATCTGCCCCGGCGGTGACGTTGAGGCCGTCGATGGCGGTGATGACCGCGCCGGGGGCCATGGCCGAGGCGGCGTTGTCGAAGGGTCCGTCCTTGATCACCTCGGTGACACGCAGCCCCTCCGAGGTATCGGCGAGGTCATAGATGAGGCCGAGGCTCGCGGTGAGTTCACGGGCACCTCCGGGGAAGTAGCGGGCACCGGTGTGCGAGACGTTGAGTTCGCCGAGCAGCTCGGAGCCGAGCTCAACGAAGTCATAGTTGTTATTGATGTGCGGGAGGAAACGGCGGTAGGCCTCGCCGAGCCCCTGCCAGTCGGCGCCGAACATATCCTCGACAAGGAAGCGCTTGGCCTCCTCGCGGAGCATATAGTTGTACATATACTCGCGTTCGGCGGCGAGGTCGATTTTCTGTGTGCCCGAATAGGAGATATTCTCCATCTTGCCACCCGCGAGGGCCATCTTCTTCATCATCTTCGGGCCGAGGATAAAGAGGCTCTTCCCCTTGGCGTCGGGGGCGAGGCCTACGGCACCCGCGCCGAGCTTCTTGAAGAGGGATACATCCCCCTCGCGCATATCCTTCTTCCAGAGGTCGTAGCCGTCCTCGACTTCGGAGAGGAAGTAGAGGTTCTCGCCGTCGTCATCGACGTATGCGTCGGCGATGTCCGACGAGAAGGGGGTGAGGCGTACGGTACGCTTGTCGAATCCCTTGGGCTCGACCTTGACGGCATCCCCGGGGGTCTCCTCCTCGGCCTCGTCGGCCTTCTTCTTGTCATCCTTTTTGGACTTCTTGCCGTTCTTCTTATCCTTTTCGGCGGCGGTCGCGGCAGCCTTCGACTTCTTGCGCGACTTCTCGACATCTTTCAGAATCTCGAAGTCCTCGGGCGAGAGCATGTAGCGGTCATAGGCCTCCTGGTTGGTGAAGGCGATGAACACATCGTCCTGTGACCCCCACGAGGCCATGTTGCGCATACCGTGGCGATCCGAGAGGAAGATGACGGCGTCGCCGCCCATCACCCATCGGGGCGAGTGGTTGGTGAAGGCGTCGTCGGTGACACGCACCATCTCGCCCGTGGTGGCGTTGAAGAGGGCGATGTCATAGTACGGGTCACGCTTGTGGGTGTCGATGGTGGCGACGAGCCACTCGCTGTCGGGGCTCCAATCGAGCTCGATGTCGGCGTCGTTGGCCGTATAGGTCTCGCCGTTGGTGAGCATGGTTGTCTTGCGTGTTTTCAGATCGAAGACCGCAATCTTGCGGCGGTCCTGGACGAAGGCGAGCTTCTGGCCGTCGGGCGACACGAGGGGACGCGAGCGGTCGACGCCGTCCGAGGCGGGGAACACGGCGGTCTCCTCGATGGCAACGGCGTTGGCGAAGTTGGGGTCATCCTTGCGCGAGAGGCGTGCGCGGTAGATATTGTCATGTTCGTCGCGGTCGCTCGTATAATATAAGGTGCGGTTGTCGGCTCCCCACGACGGCTCGCGCTCGCCCGAGGGGGTCGATGTCACCTGCTTGGTAGTGGCATAATCGGCCGAGGTCACGAAGATGTCGCCGCGGCTCATGAAGGCCACCTGCTTGCCGTCCGGCGAGGGGACTGCCCCCTGCGCTCCGGTCGAGAAACGGCGTATCAAGGGCCTGTTGTCATAGTCGGCAGTGATGTCGACCGTGACTTTGGCCGGGGTCTTGGAGCCCGCGGCGAGGGTATAGATCTCGCCGTCCTGCCCGAAGGCGAGGGTGCCGTTGTCCGCGCGGCTGAGGAATCGGACGGGATGGGTCTTGAAGTCTGTCACCTGCGAGACCTTCGAGGGGTCGGAGAGGGCGAAGGAGTGGACATTGATGTTGCGCCCCTCGCGCTCGGACAGGAAATAGACGGTCTGCGTCGCGGGGTCGAAGACAGGGTCGAGGTCCTCGCCGCCGCGGTTGGTGAGATTGGTGTGGCGCCCGGTCGAGGCATCGTAGAGCCATATGTCGCGGGTCACCGACGAGGTGTGGTGCTTGCGCCACTCATCCTCCATGCCCTTGACATCCTGGTAGAGGAACGAGCCTCCGTCACCCGTGAAGGCCACGAAGCGGGCCGGGGTGGCGAGCACCTGTGTGGGCGCTCCATTGCCGTCAGCGGCCACCGAATAGAGCTGGGTGAGGCGCGCCGAGGGGAACATTCGGCTCGCCGCCGGGGCCTGGATGGCAGCGGAGTAGAGGACGTTCTTCCCGTCGGGGGTGAAGGCCTCGGGGATTTCGTTGGCCGAGTGCGATGTTAGGCGCTCGGGAGTTCCGCCCACGGCGTCGATGACATAGACATCCATCGACCCCTCGCGGTCCGAGGCATAGGCTATGCGGCGGCTGTCGGGGCTCCATACGGGCGAAGCCTCGTAGGACGAGGCCGAGGTGACGCGGTGGGCAGCCCCGCCACCCGCGGGCACGGTATATATGTCACCCTTGTAGGTGAACGCTATCGACTGGCCGTCAGGCGAAATGGCCACATCGCGCATCCACAGGGGAGTCGTGGCCGACGCACTCGCCCCGAAGGCAAGCGCAAGCGAAAGTGCAAGGAAAGGCTTCAAAATCGGGATAGGTATTGGGTAGTGAATATCGGGCGAATCGGGGGATTGCGGAGAGCCTCAATTCGTCCTCAGTTGTTTCTTTTGGAGATAGTCCGCGAGCCACACGCCGAGCAGGATGAGCGCACACCCGGCATACCCGGTCGGCGTCACCTTCTCGCCGAGGGTGAGCATGGCGAAGATCATCGTGATGATCGGCTGGAAGTAGAGGTAGTTGGATGTAGTCACGGGGCCGAGCTTCAACACGGCGTATGCCCACGATATATAGCCGCCCATCGAGCAGATGAGGGCGAGGAAAAGGAGATTCGCCATGCAGACAGGTTCGAGCAGAATCAGCGGCGAGGCGATCTCGGGCTGGATGGACAGGAACGGCAGACCCGTCAAGAGGCCGTAGAAGAACACCTTGCGGGTGATGAAAAGTTCCGTATAGTGGGCATTGAGCGGTTTGAGCATCAGCCCGTAGATGGCCCAGCAGAATGCCGCGAGCAGCGAGAGCAGGTCACCGATCGGGTTGAGGGCCATGTTGAACGACGAATTGAAGATCACAAGCCCCACACCGAGGAACGCCACGACGCTCCCGACGTAAGCCCCCCGCCCCGGGCGGTTATGTTTATAGACAAGCCCGACGAGCAGCACCGTCAGCAGCGGCGGCAGCGAAGTGATGAGCGAGACATTGGTGACGAGGGTATATTCGAGAGCCACATTCTCCGAGATGAAGTAGACCGACCCAGCCACGA
The DNA here is from genome assembly GCA_947178235.1 of uncultured Muribaculaceae bacterium. Taxonomy (GTDB): domain Bacteria; phylum Bacteroidota; class Bacteroidia; order Bacteroidales; family Muribaculaceae; genus Duncaniella. Next base: position 5,874 of record CAMWXQ010000003.1, on the reverse strand, counting down.
GGCCGCAGGCCAGGAACAGGAGTTCATCCTTGATGGAGTTGGACAGGATTTTCTTGTGGCAGAAACAGAGCAGGGCGAGGTAAGCGAGCGTGAAGCGGTAGATATATATCTCGATCGGATGCAGTCCGTGGTCGAGGAGCACGCGAGTGGACACGAGCGACAAGCCCCATGCCGTCACCGTACCGGCGGCACACAGATGATAGGGCCACATGCGCCCTTTGCCCGAAGAATGATGCGATTCCATTGTGCAGAAACTGTGATGACGGGAGCCACACAAGCCCCCGCCACAAAATTACGCATTTTCCGCCAAACCTCCAAACCCCCGACCCACTAACCAATCCTCACACGTCCCCGGCCAAAGCCTCGGCGAAGGCATTCATGTCAAGACAGCAGGAGCGCGTAAGCGGTACAGGTTTGAGAGGCGCGAGTATAAGCAGCCTACCCTCACAGCAGAGCCCGAAGTCATGTTCGGCAGGCTTGAATCGCTCGCCGAAAGGGGTATTGGTTATGTGAATGATTTTCCCTCCCGCCTCCTCGGCCTGTGTGCGCACCTCCCGCTCGGCGGCCGAGATGAAGGGGGATACAAGGACACCGCCGTTGGAGACCGTATGCATCCATCGGTCATTTTTGACATCCCGCTCGGCCTGCGAATCACGGCGATGGACCACGACCTGCTCCTTGAAGGGGTTGTCGAGAAGCTGTATGTTGCCATAGGCCATCATCCGCCACCCGCAAATGTCCAGATGGTTGACCCTTCGGAAATACTCGGGGAATTCTCTCCTCACGGCCAGTCTGTAAGGGTTGGAGCGTATGTAACCGTACACCACACCTAACGGCTTACCCGGATAGAGTATTCGGTCATAGTAGTCGGGAGTGAAAATAGGTGCATCATCCCCACCCGCGTCACGGAAGTCCCGGAGTATGGCGTTTTTGAATTTTGATATGTACTCTCCCAGGTGATTCGGCAGAGTTGTGGAGACGTGCAGGAGCAGATGAAGGTGGTCGGGCATCACTATGTACTGCCACACCGCGAGCCCGGGCGCGAGAGCGGGGATCAGACGGATATTGTTGGCGACTATGTTCCCGAGAGGCGTGCGGTGGACGTAGACATTGGGCAAGACGCCGCGGAGCTCTCCAAACGAGGGCGCCATGCGTGCCTTGGTGATGGTGATGTGATATGTGGAGGGGCGTTTGTAGTCGTGGATACGGGAGCGTGGCATCGCAATGGTGATGGACGCAGCCGCAGGCGGCTGCCACGATTAGAAAAAACAAGGGTGAATGAACGACAAGCACCCCCGATACACCATCGCTCAGCGCGACGGCGTACCGCGGGTGCTTTTTTTGCTATCGTTGGGGCGACCTGTCGCCACGTATACGCCTACCGCTCAGCGCGACGGCATACCGCGGGTGCTTTTTTGCTATCGTTGGGGCGGCCTGTCGCCCTATTATTTCAGTGTGCCGTCGTTGGCTTCCTGGATCATCTTCTCGTTGGCGGTGATGTAGATCTCGACGCGGCGGTTCTGGGCACGGCCTTCGGGTGTGGCGTTCGAGGCTATGTAGTCCTGCATGGGGAGACCTTCGGCCGAAAGGCGGTTGGCTGCCACGCCCGAGTTGAGGAGGTAGTTGCGTACGGCGTCGGCACGGCCTGTGGCGACCTTCTGGTTGACGGCGAGCGAGCCGGTGTCGTCGGTGTAGCCGTAGATCTGTACGTTGGTGTCGGGGTTGGCGATGAGCGAAGCGGCAAACTTGGAGAGGTCAGTCTTGGCGCCTGCGCTGAGGGTTGTGCCGTTGGTGGGGAAGAGGATACCACCCTCGAAGGTCACCTTGATGGCCTGGAGGCCATTGGCGTCGGTGGTCTGCTCGATCTTGGCCTGCTCGGCGAGCTGGCGTTCGAGTTCCTTCTGCTGCTTGTCCATCTTCTGGCCGATGAGTACACCTGCGCCTGTGCCGACGGCTGCGCCGATGGCTGCACCGATGGCTGCGCCCTTGCCGCCACCGATGAGGGCTCCGAGCCCTGCGCCGAGGCCTGCGCCGCCGCCACCGCCGATGAGGGCGCCCTTGCCGGTGTTGGTCATGGAGGAGCATCCTGTCATGCCCATGCCGAGCACGCATACTGCGAGGGCGGGAAGCCCGAGAGTCTTGATCAGTTTCATTGTCGCTTTTATAATTTTAAGTTAAATATGTTAATCGGTGTGCAAAGATAGTAATTATCTATGAAACCTAACACGCGGGAGGCGTCAAATGTTCTGCTCACCTCTTGGATATTCCCCAGAGGAGTTTGGCGCTGAGTGTATCCACGAATGTACGCCCCGGACTGTGGACCACCTTGATGGCGAAGGGTGCGCGGCGGATATTGAGGCGGATGTCGGTGGGGAGGACCAGGAGGCGTCCGTCGAGATTGACGCGGTATGTGTCGGCGCGGCTCTCGACGAGGGTCTCGATGATGTGGTTGTCGCTCACGACCATGGGGCGCATCGTGAGGGCGTGGGGAGCGACGGGCGCAAGCACCCAGCATGGGGCCGTGGGCTGTACTATCGGGCCGCCGACGCTGAGGTTATATGCCGTCGAGCCCGTGGGGGTCGAGATTATGAGGCCGTCCCCCTGGTATGAAGCCACAGCGATGTCGTCGAGATAGGTGTTGACCGTGATCATCGAGGCCGAGTCGTGGCGGAGGATGGCGACCTCGTTGAGGGCGTATGCCGGGCCGCCGAGCCCCGTGCGCACTTCGAGCATCGAGCGGCTCTCGACGGTGTAGCGTCCCTCGATGAGATTGTGGATGACTCCACAGGCGTCGGCGAGGCTCTCTTCGGCCAGAAACCCAAGGTGCCCGGTGTTGAAGCCGAGTATCGGTATCTCCTTGGGGCCTACGGCATTGGCCGTGCGCAAGAAGGTTCCGTCGCCGCCGATCGAGATGGCATAGTCGGCAGTGAAGCGATCCCCCTCGAATACATCGTCGGCATCGAGCTGGACCCCGAAGCCCTGGGCCATGGCGTCATAGAAGTGGCTCTGCACGGCCACGAACACGCCGTGCTCTCCGAGGCTTCGCACGAGCCTCACTATGCGGTCGACATCCTCGGGGCTCTGGCGCCGTTTGCCGAATATCGCTACTTTCATTGTCTCGGTTCTTTTATTCTTATGTGATAGCTACAATAGCTATTTTAGCTAATTTAGCTATACGGGCTATACCTCCATCATCCTTATCAGATTGGCCAGTCTCTCGTCGACGACCGTGTCGGCGGGGGTTTCGCCGTCGGCGCGGAGGTCAGCGACCTCGTAGCCGTACCGTTCGAGCGAGCGGGCCACGGCACGGGGCGAGCGGTGGTTGACCCTCAGCTCAAAGACAACGCGGTTGTCGAGCCTCAGCGTGTCCGACGTGACATTGAGGTTGAGCAGCTGGGCGTCGGCATCCTCCACGGCGCGGGCTATGCGCGAGGCGCTGTAATCCGACGGCAGGCAAATCGCCAGAAGCCGCGACGATTCGAGCCGCGGGGGATAGAGGCGGCTGATGTCGGGGCTCTCGGCGAGGGCGAGAGGGGCGTCCGTGGGGTCTTGTTGTGCTTTTACGGCCAAAATGTTTCAGTTTTCAGGATTTTCTGAGTAAATTTGCAGTTGAATATCCGCGGGGCGGGCCCAACCTTCCCACAAAGTTACGGATTTTTCCCTAATCCGTCACCCGTCCCCGCATAAAATCTGTTCAAGCATGACAAATCTCAGCGTCAACATCAATAAGATAGCCACCCTGCGCAACGCCCGCGGCGAGAATGTCCCCGACCTGCTGAAAGTCGCCGCCGACTGCGAGCGCTTTGGTGCCCAGGGTATTACGGTTCATCCCCGTCCCGATGAGAGGCATATCAAACGCGACGACGTCTACAAACTCCGCCCCCTGGTGCGCACGGAGTTCAACATCGAGGGCTACCCCTCGGAGGATTTCATGGAGCTCGTGCTGCGTGTGCGCCCAGAGCAGGTCACGCTCGTCCCCGACGCTCCGGGCGCGCTGACGTCCAGTGCCGGCTGGGACGTGGAGCCCAACATGGAGTTCCTCACCTCGATAGTCGAACGTCTGCGCGAGGCGGGCATCCGCTCGTCGATATTCGTGGACCCCGATCCCGGGGCTGTCCGCGCCGCCGCCCGCACGGGTGCCGACCGCATCGAACTCTACACCAAACCGTATGCCGACCTCTACCCCACCGACCCCGAGCGGGCCGTGGCCCCATTCGTCGAAGCCGCCGAGGCTGCCCTGCGCTGCGGGCTCGGGGTCAATGCCGGCCACGACCTCTCGCTCGTGAATCTCGAATGGTTCCACCGCCACATCCAGCGTCTGAGCGAGGTCTCCATCGGCCATGCCCTCATCTGTGACGCACTCTACCTCGGCCTCGAAGAGACCATCAAGAGATACAAGGAGTGCCTCAAAAATAGCTAAATAGCTATAATAGCTAAAATAGCTATCTTAGCTATCCCCTCCACAAAAAACCAATCACCCAACCCCCCAAAATACCGATTCCATTATGCTTCAAGCCGTCGAAACCATCGCCACCGAGGCCGTGCAGGCCCCCGCCGTCCAGGAGCTCTCCGTTTGGGAGCTCGCCCTCCAAGGCGGGTGGATCATGATACCCCTGCTCATCCTCTCCGTCATCAGCATATATATATTTGTGGAGCGCACCATGGTCATCAACCGCGCACGCCGCGACGATGCCTCGTTCATGGAGCGCATCAAGGACTATATCCATGACGGCGAGATCGAGAGCGCACGCAATCTCTGTGCCCGCACCGACACCCCCTACGCCCGCCTCATCTCCAAAGGCATCTCGCGCATCGGCCGCCCGATGCAGGATGTGCTCGTGACCATCGAGAATACGGGCAACATCGAGATCGCCGCTCTCGAAAAGGGTCTCCCCTGGCTCGCCACGACCGCCGCGGGCGCACCGATGCTCGGATTCCTCGGTACCGTCGTGGGCATGGTCAAGGCGTTCTACAACCTGGCCGCCGCAGGCACCGCAGCCAACATCTCGGTCCTCGCCGACGGCATCTACGGCGCCCTCGTCACCACCGTCGCCGGCCTCATCGTGGGCATCATTGCCCTCTTCGCCTACAACTACCTCGTGGCCCGCGTCAACAAGGTCATGAACCTCCTCGAAGCCAAGACAATGGAGTTCATGGACCTCCTCAACGAACCCGCCTGACCCCCCGAGACCAATGGCACTCAAACGCAACCACAGCATGACGGCAGCCTTCTCGATGGCGTCCATGACCGACGTCATCTTCCTGCTGCTCATCTTCTTCATGGTCACCTCGACGGTCGTGTTCCCCACGGCCCTCGAAGTCAATCTCCCCGAGAGCTCGCGCCAGACAGCCATCAAGCCCTCGACCCGCGTGTACATCGACGCCGAGGGTGACTTCTATGTCTCCGTCGCGGGCTCCGAGCCCGTGCGCGTCGAGCTCGACGCTCTCGAAGGGGCTCTCTTGCAGGCCCGCTCCGAAGCCGGGGAGGAAACCGACGACTGCGTGGCCGTCTACGCCGACGAGGCTGTCCCCTACGGGACACTCGTGAAGGTTCTGGACCGCGGCGCCGCCGCCAATCTCAAAATGGTCCTCGCCACCAAGCCGGCCCCAGAGTCGGCCAAGTCAACCGCTGACACCGCCGAAAAATGACCCCCGACAGACGCCGTCATATCGTGGCCGTCACGGCCACACTGCTCTTCCACGCACTCATCCTGTGCGTGATCGCCGTCATGTACCTGCGCTACAACCCCGCGGCCCGCGAGGAGCGCACATGGCCCCCGGTCGACTCGTCCGAGGTCCTATTCGGCGGCGAGTATGTGATCAGTCTCATATACACAACTCCGAGCCCCCGAGACAAGAGGCAATCGCGGATGC
>CAMWXQ010000002.1 GCA_947178235.1 uncultured Muribaculaceae bacterium | reverse complement strand
TTTTCACTACCTTTGCCACAGGCTCGCGCACCGCGCCGAGACTTATTGTATTTTAGACAATATTCAACCAGACAATACCAACCCGACCACATGAACCTCACTACCGTCAACCGCGCTGCCGACAACATCCGTGCCCTCGCAGCCGCAATGGTCGAGAAAGCCAAGTCCGGCCATCCCGGCGGCGCCATGGGTGGCGCCGACTTTGTCAACGTCCTCTACTCCCAGTTCCTCGTCACCGACCCCGACGATGGCCGTTGGCTGGGCCGTGACCGCTTCTTCCTCGATCCCGGTCACATGTCCCCGATGCTTTACAGTGTCCTCGCCCTCTTCGGACACTACACCACCGACGAGCTCTCGCAGTTCCGCCAGTGGGGTTCGCCCACTCCCGGCCACCCCGAGCTCCATCCCGAGCGCGGTGTCGAGAATACCTCCGGTCCCCTCGGCCAGGGCCACACCATGGCCGTCGGCTGTGCCATAGCCGAGCGCTTCCTCGCTGCCCGCTTCGGCGAGTGGCTCTCCCACAAGACCTATGCCTTCATCTCGGATGGCGGCATCCAGGAAGAGATCTCGCAGGGCGCCGGCCGCCTCGCCGGCCACCTCGGCCTCCACAACCTCATCATGTTCTATGACTCGAACAAGGTCCAGCTCTCGACCATGGTCGAGGCCGTCGACGCCGAGGACGTGGCCGCCAAGTACCGCGCATGGCACTGGAACGTGCTCGAGTGCAACGGCAATGACCCCGTCGAGATCGCCGAGGCAATCGTGAAGGCCCAGGCCGAGACCGAGAAGCCCACCATCATCATCGGCCACACCGTCATGGGCAAGGGTTGTGTCAAGGCCGACGGCTCGAACTACGAGGGCCAGTGCTCGACCCATGGTCAGCCCCTCAGCGCAGCCGGCGCAGACTTCGCCGCCACACTCCGCAACCTCGGTGCCGATCCCGAGAACCCCTTCGTCATCTTCGACGACGTGAAGGCTCTCTATGACGCCCGCCGCGCCGAGCTCCGCGAGATCGTGAAGGCCCGCCGCGCCGAGCAGGCCGCATGGGAGGCCGCCAACCCCGAGCTCGCCAAGGAACTCCACACCTTCCTCGACAACAAGCTCCCCGCCATCGACTGGCGCGCCATCCCCCACAAGCCCAACATCGCATCGCGCCAGGCTTCGGCCGACGTCCTCGGCGTCCTCGCCGAGAAGGTCAACAACATGATCGTCTCCTCGGCCGACCTCGCCAACTCCGACAAGACCGATGCCTTCTTGAAGAAGACCACACCCTTCGCCAAGGGTGACTTCACCGGCGCATTCCTCCACGCCGGCGTCACCGAGCTCACCATGGCCGCCGTCCTCAACGGCATCGTCCTCCACGGCGGTGTCATCGGCGCCTGCGGCACATTCTTCGTATTCTCCGACTACATGAAGCCCGCCGTACGCATGGCGGCCCTCATGGAGCTCCCCGTCAAGTATATCTGGACCCACGACGCATTCCGCGTGGGCGAGGACGGCCCCACACACGAGCCTGTCGAGCAGGAGGCCCAGCTCCGTCTCATGGAGGAACTCCGCAACCTCTCGGGCAAGCCCTCGATGCTCGTGCTCCGTCCCGCCGACGCCGCCGAGACCTCCGTCGCATGGGAGCTCGCCATGGAGAACTTTGAGACCCCCTCGGCCCTCGTCCTCTCGCGCCAGAACCTCCCCGACCTCCCCGCAGCCTCGGGCGACCGCTTTGCCGAGGCCGAGGCCGGCACCCGCAAGGGCGGATACACCGTCGTCGAGGCCGAGAACCCCGCCGTCATCCTCGTGGCCAACGGCTCTGAGGTCTCGCTCCTCTGCGAGGTAGCCGCCCAGCTCGCCGCCGACGGCATCGCCGCCCGCGTGGTCTCCGTCCCCTCCATCGGCCTCTTCATGGGCCAGGATGTCGAGTACCGCCGCAGCGTCCTCACCCCCGGCGTACCCACCTTCGGTCTCACAGCCGGTCTCCCCTCGACCCTCCGCGGTGTCGTGGGTGCCGACGGCGAGGTCTTCGGCCTCGACCACTTCGGAGCCTCCGCACCCTACAAGGTCCTCGACGAGAAGTTCGGCTTCACCACCCCCGCCGTGAAGGCCCGCGTGCTCGCCTTCCTCGGCAAGTGAACCACTGAAAGATAACCGCCCGTCCACCCTCCCTGCACCCCCTCTGAGGGGCGTGCAGGGGGTCCGGGACAGGCCCGAAACATTTTTTTGAAGATTTTTTTGCGAAAATTCGCTGCAATCCAAAAAAATGTTATACCTTTGGGCAAAATTTCAGCCGCGAAGCGGGCGAATTGCGTCCCGGCGTGGCCAACCCACTCTCCTCACGCCTACTTGCGGACACTCGAAGGACTATATCAATTCTGATTTTTTCCAACAGGTAACTCCATGCTCCCCGTCCGGCCGACTGCCGGATGACTCCCGTAAAGAAAATTATTTCAACTATTTTCAAAAATAATTATTTATGAAGAAAAGTACTCTTCTTGGCTTGGTAGCTGCTCTCTTCATCGGCCAAAGCGCAATGGCCCAGAGCACTCCTGAGATCACCTACACCGAGGATCCCGCACAGGGTTACCTCTTCAACCAGTTCAAGAACAACTGGTTCATCTCTGCCGAAGGTGGTATCAACTACTACTTCGACCGTGACAACACCGCCCGCAAGTTCATGGACCGTTTCTCGCCCAACGCAGGTCTCTGGGTCGGCAAGTGGTTCTCGCCCATCATGGGTGCCCGTGTCGGTGGCAACTTCACCGGTCTCAAAGGCCTCAGCAAGCAGGGTGGCTACGGCTACTACGGCACATTCGAGGAGTGGGACAAGTACAAGCGTAACGAGTTCGGCGTACTCGTCGACGGTATGATCAACCTCACCAACTGGTGGTGTGGCTATCGTCCCGGCCGTGTCTACAACGGTATCCTCTACGGCGGTGCCGGCTTCAACTGGGTCTACACCCCCAGCTATGATGCCCACGGCGTACGCGACGGCTGGAAGCGCGGCGGCGGTTATGACACCTTCACCGTACACGCAGGTTTGATCAACACCTTCCGTCTCAACAACCACTTCAACATCTACCTCGACATCCGTGCCGTCGGCGTAACCGATGACATGACCTACGAGCACCTCAACAAGAACCGTCTCGACCTCCAGGCTTACCTCGGTCTTACCTACAACTTCAACAAGACCACTTGGAGCGCACCCATCGTGCCCATCATCCCCGAGATCCCCAACTGCGACGAGGAGAAGGCCCGTCTCCAGGCTGCCGAAGGCCGCATCGCCGACCTCGAGCGTCAGCTCCGCGACTGCCTCAACCGTCCCGTCCAGACCATCGTCAAGGCTGAGGAAGGTCCCCTCTGCACCATCTACTACACCATCGGCAGCTCGCGTATCTCCCGCGTGGACAACAAGGTCCTCGGTGCTGTCGCTGAGGTCATGAAGGGCAACCCCGCCACCAAGTACACCGTATGCGGCTGGGCCGACAACTACACCGGCACCGACGCTGTCAATGACCGTCTCCGCAAGGCTCGTGCCGCAGGCGTAGAGCGCGTCCTCCTCAAGAACGGCGTACCCGCTTCGCAGCTCGACGTTACCACCAACAACGCCAACCTCAACGACATGGGCGAGAAGTTCGTCTCCCTCGACCGCGCCGTCACCATCAAGGCCAACAAGTAAGCATCCACACTTACACAAGCCATACAGCCTCCCAGCCGTCGCCGACGGCGGGGAGGCTTTTTTCATATCCCGGGAAAAATGCGTAACTTTGCACCACCCAAACATCACCATCACTGCAAGCCACCGACATGGACACTGTACTCCACGACCCATTTGACCGCGAACATCTCTGGCACCCCTATACGTCGGCCCTCGACCCGCTGCCCACATACAAGGTGGCCTCGGCCTGCGGGGCCCGCATCACCCTCGCCGACGGACGCGAGCTCATCGACGGCATGTCCTCGTGGTGGTGTGCCATACACGGATACAACCATCCCGCCATCAACGAGGCCGCCGTGCGCCAGATGGAGAGGATGAGCCACGTCATGTTCGGGGGGCTCACGCATGACCCCGCCATCGAACTCGGGAAGATGCTGCTCGAAGTCGCTCCCCCCTCGATGCACAACATATTCTATGCCGACTCGGGATCGGTGGCCGTCGAGGTGGCCATGAAGATGGCTGTACAGGCCTCGGTCGCGCGCCACGGCTCGCACAAGCGAACTAATTTCATCACCATCCGCAGCGGATACCACGGCGACACGTGGAATGCCATGAGCGTCTGTGACCCCGTCACGGGTATGCACGGCGCCTTCGGGCCCGCGCTGCCGGTGCGCTACTTTGCCCCCGCGCCTCAGATCAAGCCGTGGGAGCCGTGGGACGATGCCGACTTCGCTCCGCTCGAAACGCTCATGCGCGAGCACCGCGACGAGCTCGCCGCCCTCATCCTCGAACCTATCGTGCAGGGGGCCGGCGGTATGCGCTTCTACCACCCCGAGTACCTGCGGCGCGCCCGCGCCCTCTGTGACGAGCTCGGCATATACCTCATCTTCGACGAGATCGCGACGGGATTCTGGCGCACGGGCCGGATGTTTGCGTGGGAACACGCCGGGGTCGAGCCCGACATCATGTGTATCGGCAAGGGTCTCACCGCCGGGTACCTCACCATGAGCGCGGTACTCACTACGCGAGAGGTCGCCGAGACTATCTCGCGCGGCGAGGCGGGGGTGATGATGCATGGGCCGACCTTCATGGCCAATCCCCTGGCGTGTGCCATCGCCGTGGCCTCGCTCCGTCTGCTGCGCGAGGGGGACCCCGCCGCCGACGTCGCCCGCATCGAGAGGATACTGCGCGAGGAGTTTGCCGCCGCCGAGGGTATGCCCGGCGTGCGCGAGGTGCGCGTCCTCGGGTCGATCGGCGTGATGGAGATGGAGGAGCCTGTCGACGTGGGCGAGTTCCAGAAGGTCTGTGTGCGCCGCGGGATATGGGTGCGCCCCTTCGGCCGCAATGTATATGTGATGCCCCCGTACGTGATTTCGGACGACGATCTCCGCACGCTCGTGCGCGAGACCATAGCCTGTATGCAGGAGTTATGCTGAACGGGGCGCTCGAATACTATACCCGCACGCTCGGCGAGATCGAGGAGGCGGGCAATCTCCGCTCGGTTCCCGCCGCGGACTCTCCCGAGGGGCTGACCGACCTATCCTCCAACGACTATCTCGGCCTCGCCTCGCGCATCGACCTGCGCGAGCGGTTCCTGGCCGACGCTGCGCGCAGGGCCGTGCCGATGAGTGCCTCGGCGGCACGTCTGCTGAGCGGGACGCAGAGCGAGTTCACCGCTCTCGAAGAGCTCCTGTCCACACTCTACCGCCGCCCCGCGCTGCTGTTCAACAGCGGCTACCATGCCAATGCCGGGCTCGTCTCGGCCCTCGCCTCTGCCCCGGGGACGGTGATTCTGGCCGACCGCCTCGTGCACGCGAGCATCATCGATGGCATCACACTGAGCCGTGCCCCGTTCCGCCGCTTCCGTCACAACGACGCCGCACACCTCGCCTCGATGATCGAGCGCGAGGAGGCCGAGGGTAAGGCCGAGAGGATACTGGTTATCGTCGAGAGCGTCTACTCGATGGACGGCGACCGCGCCCAGCTCGCCGAGCTCGTCGAGCTGCGCCGCCGTCATCCGCGCGTGATGCTGTACGTCGACGAGGCCCACGCCTTCGGTGTCCTCGGCCCGCAGGGGCTCGGCCTCACGATGGGGCTCGCCGACCCCGCGGAGGTGGATGTCATCGTCGGGACACTCGGCAAGGCCGCGTGCTCCGCGGGGGCGTTCGCCATAATGCACCCCGACCTGCGCGCGTGGGCCGTCAACCGCGCCCGCAGCTTCATATTCTCCACCGCCCTGCCTCCATTGCAGGCCGCGTGGAGCCGTTTCATGGTCGAGACCATCCTCGGGATGGACGCCGAGCGCGCGCATCTCGCCCGCCTCGGCGAACTGCTCGCCCCCGCCCTCGGCGCCGAGCCGGGACACATCATGGCCCTCGTGACCGGCGACCCGGTCTCGGCTGTGGCCCGCTCGCGCGAGCTGCTCGCCGAGGGGTTCAAGGTTCTGCCTATCCGTGTCCCGACCGTCCCTCCGGGCACCGACAGACTGCGCATAAGCCTCAATGCCTCGCTGAGCGAGGATGAGGTCCGCCGCTTCAAATCACTTATCCGATGACCGTCACCCCGCTACATACAGCGTCCGCGTCGCCGCGCCTCATCCTCATCTTTGCGGGCTGGGGCCAGGACGCAACCCCCTTCGGCCCGCTCGCGGTCGAGGGGTATGACATCGCCGTCTGCCACTCCTACACCCCCGCGCGCCCCGACTGGGATGCGCTTCTGCGTGGCTACGGCGAGATTGTGGTCGTGGCGTGGAGCTACGGCCTCGGCCCCGCCGCCGAGTTCATCGCCTCGCACCCACGTCTCCCCGTGACGGCCCGCATCGCCGTCAATTCGACCCCGTGGCCCGTCCATCCGACACTCGGGATACCCCCCGAACTCTTCGAGGCCACGCTTAGGGGGCTCGACGCGCGGGCCAAGCGCAAATTCGACATGCGTATGTGCGGGGGTGCCCGCGCATACGCTCTCTACGAGCCACGGGCACCGCACCGCGAGGTCGGCGGGCTACGCGAGGAGCTCGTGTACCTCACCTCGACCCCGTGGCCGCGCGTGAGGTGGGATGTCGGGATCGTGCAGACCGAGGATGCCATAATCCCGCCCGATGCCCAGCGGCGCGCATGGGAGACCGAGGCCGCGCGCACCATATTGTTGCCCGGCCCGCACCTCCCCGACTTCGGGCGGCTGCTCGGCGATATGCTGACCCGCAAGGAGCTCGTGGCCGAGCGTTTTGCGGGAGCCGCGCCGACATACGACGCCGAGGCGACGGTCCAGGCCGGGATTGTCTCACGCCTCATCGGCCTCATCCCCGAGGAGGCTTATGGCGGGCGCGTGCTCGAAATCGGCTCGGGAACAGGACAGGCCACGGCTCTGCTCGCCGCCCGTCCACACACCGCGCTCGAAGCGTGGGACCTGCACATCACCCCCGCCGTGGCCGCGCTCCCCGGCATCGTCACCCGTGACTGCGATGCCGAGGCCGAGATATTCAAGCGCGCCGACGGGTCGGTAGACCTGCTCGTGAGCGCATCGGCCGTCCAGTGGTTCAACTCGTTACCCGCTTTCTTGCGTGAGGTCGCGCGCGTGCTCTCCCCTGGTGGCACCGCCGCCATCTCGACCTACGGCCCCGCGACTATGCGCGAGCTGCACACCGCCCTCGGCACCCGCAGCCGCTATGCCTCGACCGAGGATCTGCTCGGGATGCTCCCGCCGGGGCTCGTCGCCGCCGATGTGCGCGAGGAAACCATCACCCTCACGTTCGACACTCCCCGCGACGTCCTCCGCCACATGCGCCTCACCGGGGTCAATGCCCTCGGCTCGGGCCCCTCGGCTGTGGCCGCCGCCCGCACACTCCTCGAATCATATCCTCTCTCGCCCGACGGCACCGCCCCGCTCACATACCAACCCATCCACATACTTCTGCGCAAACCCCTATGAGCCAGACTATATTCATCTCGGGCATCGATACCGATGCCGGCAAGAGTTATGCCACCGCCCTCCTCGCCCTCCGTCTACGCGAAGAGGGGAAGAGCGTGATTACACAGAAATTCATACAGACAGGCAACACGGGCATCTCGGAGGACATCGAGCTCCACCGCCGCATCATGGGCACAGGGATGCTCCCGCGCGACCTCGACGGCACCACCGCCCCGCTGATCTTCACCCATCCGTGCTCGGCTCAGCTCGCCGCCCGCCTCGACGGCAGGGAGATAGACCTCGGCATCGTGGACCGCGCCACCGCGACCCTCGCCTCGGAATACGATGTGGTTCTCGTAGAAGGGGCAGGAGGTCTCATGGTGCCGATAACTGACGACTTCGCCACGATAGACTACATCGTCACCCGCCGCCTCCCCCTCGTGCTCGTGACCAACGGGCGCCTCGGCTCGATCAACCACACAATCCTCGCCCTCGAAGCAATCAAGGCCCGCGGCATCGAACTGCGCGAGGTCATCTACAACCGCCACTTCGACACCGACCCCCTCATCGCCGCCGACACCCTCGGCTACATCACCCGCTACCTCGCCCGCCACTTCGCCACCACCCCCATCACCACCATCCCGAGCGTCGGGTGAATGACCAAGCCCCCCGACTCTCTACGGGAGGTTTATTTCCGCTGTCCTAAGATGGCGTCCATCATCGGGAGGACGATGGTGGGGTCGTCGCGGAAGTCATTGGGGTCGAGGGTGCCGTCCTCAATCATTTGCACCAGTTCGGGGAACTCGCGGAAGTAGAATTTCAACACCTTGCGCATCCCGAAGATGAGGTCTTTGGTGTCCAACCAATAGTATTTGGCCACGTCTTCGCCTTCAACTTTGTAATAGTAAGCCCATGTGTAATTGACCCTGGTCATTGACGGGGTATAACTGCTGTCCGTACAGGCGCGGGCATAGCCTTTGACGTTCTCGCCATCGTAGACGCATTTGAGGAATACCGGTTTCTTGAAAGTTTTCGGATTCTTGCTGAACGCATTAGGCATGTACTTCTGAGCAAGTACGGGACGATAGATGGCAGGGGTGGAGGCGTTCTCGTTGGGCGGAAAAATCAGCTCTGAGATTTCTGTCGAGGTATATTTTTTCTCCTTTCCCTTGAATTCCTCACTTATGCCGATTTCGGACTTCGGGCCTCTCATATGGTTGATGAGGTTGGTCTTGGTAAAACCCTCCATGCGGGTTCCGTCGGCCATGATTACGGTCACAGGTTCGCCATCCCACTTGGCAAAAGCCATCAATGGGAGCAAACAGAATAGAAATAAAGCGAGTTTCTTCATGCGTAAATAAAGTTATGGTTGTCGGCAAATTTACGCAGAAGAAACGACAAAAAACAGGACAAATGTCCCAATCGTCACTTCGAGGATCTGATTCGCTGGAACTGACGGCGCGAAATTCCAAAAAATGAAGCCAATTCCTGAATCGGAATCATGTCAATGACGTCAACCAGTCGCGGATACAGTGCCTGGTAGCGTTCCAGAGGCGAAAGTTTGAGCATCATCAGAGAGCGGCTGTAAGCCTCGGCCAACACGTGTTTAGATACGTTGGCTATATAAATCGGGTTGTGTTCGGCAAGGTAATCAAGAAGGTCGGGGAGAGGTACACGCAAAATCTCTGACCTGCATCCGGCCACAATCGATGTCCATGCCGGCTGTCCAAACTGGACCGAGCGCACGAAATCAGTAATGATCTCATTTTCAAATCCGAAGCCCGAAATGCGCTCATTGCCGGAAGTGTCAAGCATCGAATACTTGAAATATCCGCTCAGAACCAGTCCGACATATCGGCAGACAGAGCCCTCGGTGACAAACGCCTCGCCCTTTTCATAAACCGCAGGGACGCCGAATTCCCGACAGTATTCGACCATCGGGGTCAAATCAGCTCTGACCATGAAATCATTCAACCGTGCCATAACATCGCAAAGGTACAAAAAAATATCAGACAATTAGGAATGCTTCTTTTAAGAACTTCAAGAAGAACTTCTGCGTTATATTTGCGTAGATGTAATTTATTAGTTACCTTTGCGGCATGAAAGTCAGAGAGTTAATAACCTACAAAAACTATTTTGAGGATTTCTTCAAGGAGCAAACACTATGGATAATATACAGACTCTCGATCAACTGAAAAACAAATATTACGGAGAAATCGGTACTCCCGAGCGCGACCGTCTGGAAAACGAGCTTGAAGCCCTCCGAATCGGGTACAAAATCAAGACTGCCCGCGAAAGTCTTAATCTCACGCAGGAGCAGTTGGCCGAACGTGTGGATAAAAAGCGACCGTTCATATCCAAAATAGAAAATGATGGCGAGAATATCACCCTCCGCACACTCTATGACATCGTAGAGCGAGGATTGGGGGGCCGTCTTAAAATTAGCTTCGAGTTCTGAAACCATCAAGGCTGGAATATGTTATATTGCCTAACTACATAGTGAAATCATCCAACTTCTTGCCGAAAACTTCGCCACCGACGAAGTAAAGACACTTTGCTTCCTCCTATATCCCTGGCGTCGGCTGAGTGACCTGGCATGATACGTCAAATATATCTTGCCGTTGTCACATAACAATTAGTTTATAATATCGACAAACTTTCACTCTCACATATTGTATATATAATATATATTTTATATCTTTGTATTGTAAAACATAAGACTATGGCAACAGCATTGAACATCAAACGCAAAAACATTGACCTCCCCGTCGATACATTGCAGAAACTCTCCATTATGGCAGCAGCACATGGCAAGAGTTTAAAAAAATTCATTGAAACAATCCTAATCACAAAAGCCAATACGATAGCAGTCAAGGTGGAAGAAAATCCTTCTCCCTCAGGCGATACATGGTTCAATGACCCGGAAAACATGGCATCTGTCAAGCGTGGCATGGAAGATATTAAGGCTGGAAGATGTCGAGCCTATTCGATGGACGAAATAAGGGATCTCTTAGGCGTATGATTTATGAGTTGATACTCTCGGACGAAGCAACCGAACACATGAAAAAGTGGCGAATGTCCGGGCAAAAGAAAACGCTAAAAAAGATAGCTGATTTATTCGAGGAACTGCGGTTGCATCCTACCACCGGAACGGGGCACGTTGAACAACTCAAAGGCAATCTATCCGGGTTGTGGAGTAGAGAAATAAACAAAGGTGACCGCATGATTTACGCCATTGAAGATGATAAGGTAATCGTCTCTGTGGTTTCCCTCAAAGGACACTATGGCGACAAATAGTTATAATTGACCTCATAGTGACCTCATCCAACTTCAATACATATTACGAGAACATCGATTATGATTTTTGGCGTGACCTTTGCGTCGAGAAGGGGGTGTTGCGCCATTATGAGAAGGGGGAAATGTTTGTCGTGAGGGATGAGGTTGCGAAATATGTGGGATATATCCGAAAGGGCACTCTGAAATATGTCGCCTATGCTCTGGACGGCACAGAGAGCGTCGTCGGTCTGGAGTTTGCCGGTGAGTTTGTCGCGGATTTCCCATTCTCTTTTTATGGGATGAAAGCGCGTGTTTCGATAGTTGCCGTTACGCCGTGCGAAATCCATTGTATCTCGGCGAGGGAGATAGGTCGCAGAATGAAGTCTGACGAGGAGTTGTATCGGATTGTCTCGGAAACCAGCAATGCCTTATTCAATACTGTATATGACCGATATATCAATCTTCATGTAAAGTCGGCACAGGAGAGATATGATGAACTCATTGAAAAATACGAAGATATATTCTCGTATTTCTCCCTCAAAGATATTGCTTCGTTCTTGAACATAACCCCGACTCATCTGAGCAGGTTAAGAAAAAATGACAGCGGGCAGCGCTGAAATTCCTTGGCTCTCAACATTTGTTGAGAGTTTTTATTTTTATGTCTGTAACTTTGCGCCGTAATCGGCAGTTATGCCGGGTTTTCCTATGGCGTTGCATTAGGCATACCCTATAATTTTGCCCGACGAGTTCCCGATCAGATTTGGTGAGTCGGGAATAATTTTGTAACTTTGTCACCGTGGTAATAATTACGGTGGTAATAAAGTATGAAATTCTATAATCGAACAAAGGAGATAGAGGAACTCAGACGGATACAGGAGCGTGCCTTTGAGTCCCGGTCGCGGATGACAGTCATAACCGGTCGACGTCGTATCGGTAAGACGTGGCTCGCACTTCGCGCAACGGAGGGAGAATATCCGACGTTATACTTATTTGTGAGCCGAAAGAACGAGGCTGCGTTGTGCGAAGAGTTCTCGGGGCTTATTTCCTCGGCTCTCGGTTGTTATGTGCCGTCGGAGATAAAATCCTTCAAGTCGTTGTTCCAGATGTTGATGGAACTTGCGAAGACACGCAAGTTTAACTTGATTATTGATGAATTCCAGGAATTCTTCAATATCAATCCCTCTGTGTACAGTGATATGCAGAATATCTGGGATTCGTATCGGAACGATACTCATGTTAATTTACTCCTCATGGGATCGGTGTATTCGATGATGCACAGGATCTTTGAGAATTACCACGAACCACTCTTTGGCAGAGCGGATGTCATGGTACGTCTTTCGGGATTCGGTACGGAGACTATGAAGGAGATCATGCGGGATTTCCGTCCAGGTTATACGAATGATGAACTGCTCGCACTGTACACTCTCACGGGAGGTGTCCCGAAATATATCGAGTTGCTGTGCGATGACACCGATCTATCAATCGAGGGCATGTTTGATTATGTAGTTCGGGAAAATTCACTTTTCGTAAACGAAGGCCGAAATCTGCTGATTGAGGAGTTCGGGAAAGATTACGGGTTATATTTTTCGGTGTTGAGTTGCATTGCATCGGGTATAAATACACAGGGCGCAATTGAGAGCGCATTGGGAGGTGTAACCGTTGCAGGACATCTGAAACGCTTGATAGAGGATTATTCACTGATAAAACGAGTGCGTCCGATCCTGTCCAAGCCACGTTCACAGAATGTCCAGTATGAAATCAACGATAACTTCTTGCGGTTTTGGTTCAATTATTTTGATAGGAATCAGACCTTGGTTGAGCTCAACAACTTTGAATATCTGCGTCAGATTGTCCTTTCCGGTTATCCCACCTTCTCTGGGCTTACACTCGAAAAGTGGTTCAGATTGAAGATGATGGAAAGCCATCAGTATACCGACATAGGTTCGTGGTGGGAACGCAAAAAGGGAAAAGAGGCGAATGAGATAGACATCGTAGCTCTTTCGATCGATGGGGAGAGTGCGTTGGTGGCCGAGGTGAAGCGACAGCAGCGCAACTACGACCATAAAGCATTCATGGAGAAAGTAAATTGTATAAAAACGAGTATCCTGTCCAAGTATAGGATAGAGACCCGATTATTTACGTTAGAGGATATGTGAATCAATCCTTGTCCTGACGGCTGAGGGGGTTATTTGGTGAGGTCGCGGTGCATTTCGTATTGGCGGCAGGTCGGGGTGAGGGTGGAGGCGAGGAGGAAGCCAGCGGCTGAGGTCGCCTCAACGGGGATGTTCAAGGCTTTGATGCGGGGGAGGTGGCTCATGCGGGTGAGTTCGGCGAGAAGGCGCGAACCAATGCCGCGACGGCGGCGGTCGTGGGCGACGGCGAGCTGCGTGATGTCGCCGTAGGCAGTCTCCGAGACGCCGAAACCGACAGGCTCCCCACCCTCAAAGGCCATTAGACAGACAAAGGCGTCGGGATTACGGTGGATTGACTCAAAGGAGTTCTGCCACGAGGGGGCAAACTCCATCCACCCGGCGTGGCTGCTGATTTCTTCGGGGCTGACCCGATTGATGGTGATGTCGAGGTTGGCCTTTTGGCCCGCAGTGGCGATGACAGAGTCGACATCGCCACCGAAGCAGTCGAATTCTCGCGCAATGCCGAAACCCTGCCGCTCATAAATCTTCACGGCAGGGATGTTGTGGGTTAAGACTTCGAGCAGGTACACACCGACACCCGCATCGCGCAGCGGTGCGAGCGAGTATGCGAAGATCCTGTCCGTGAGCCCTCGGCCACGGAAATCGGGCACGGTCCCCGTGCCTGTATCGTAGGCGGTCAGCCGACCGTCGAAGGTGCCTATGCCATTGAGGATGAACGACACGATCCGTCCCCCGTCGAACGCCGCGAAAGAGAGCTCTGGGCGCATCCCGCGTCGGCGCAGCATATCGGCAAGCGACTTAGGGTCGATGCGGATGTCATAGTCCGCGAACGCCTCGGCAAACGCCCCCGCCACCTCATCAAACCCCACCCCCGCAAGATTGCGTATGACGATATTGTTCTGATCCATAATCGTAATAATGTCAGCGGATGAAGTTGAGGGGGATTTGGGAGGAGACGGTGATCTGGGTGTTGTCGTTGGGGTTGGTTGGGTTCCAGCGGAGGCGGTCGATGCGGAGGTCGTTGACGCGGATTTCGGCTTTGGAGCCTGAGGAGACGGCTGAGATGTCGATGTTGGTGGCGACGGAGCGCGAGTCGGTGCCTGTGAGGAGGAACCGGGGGGAGATGGCTGCGATGTCGACGTTGACGGCTGTGGAGTTGTCGAATTTGAGTTCGTCGAGGTGGCGGCCCATGCAGTTGAGCTGGTTGAAGCGGCAGTCGTTGAGTGTGATGCGGCCGGCGGATACGGCGACGAATTTGTCGGCCTGTATGGAGTCGAGGTAGAGGGTGCGTGTGCCGACGGAGGCTCCGTGGAGCCATCCCTTGGGGACGACGATGGTGACGGGACAGAAGTGGCGTGCGCGGAAGTAGGGGCCGTAGGCGTCGGTGAGCCTGCGGATGTCGATGTCGACTTTGAGGGTGTGCATGGACCTCTTCATGCTGACGGCCTTGGCCCATTCTTCGTCGGCTATGAGTTTGGGCGCCTTGACCGAGGGGCTTTCGCGGACGGCGTAGCCCTTGAAGTTCTCGATCTTGAAGCGGTATGTGGGGCGGGTTTCGGAGAAGGCAACGACGTTGAAGTTGGATACGGGGGCGTCCCGGGTGACGGTGAGGTCGGGGAGCGGCGCGGCGGGTTCGGGTACGGAGGTGACCGTGGGGGCCGTGGAGGAGGCCGTTGTGGCTGATGTAGATGATGTGGCCGTGGTGGTGTGTGTCATCTTGACGTTGTACGCCGGGGTGGTGATGACTTCGACGGGTATGGCTATGGTGTCCCCGGTCTGGTCCATGACTGAGGCGATGATGGAATCCGAGGAGTTGTCGGCTGACGGCGAGAAGGAGGGGGGTGTGACGTAGATGCTCATGGGGTCGGAGGCGTACCCGGAGATGAGCATTAGCGCGAGCCCGAGGGCACTGGCGCATATCCCGCCGATGAGGAGGTATGTGGAGAGTTTCATTTCTTCTTGTCTATGGCGTCTAAGTATTTTGTGTACAGTTCGTTGAGTTGTGCGGGGGTGATTTTGAGCTGATTGAGGCGCTGGAACATCTGCTGGATCTCGCCGTTGAAGAAGGTCATGCTGTTGAGGCGGCGGACATTGGCGATGGCTCCCTCGCAGACAAAGAATCCTATGCCGCGGCGGTTGTAGATGACGTCTTCGCGGCTGAGGTATTCGTAGCTGCGCATGACGGTGTTCGGGTTGACCTGCAAGGATGTGGCATAGTCGCGGACCGACGGTATGCGGGCCCCGATGGCGTATGTGCCGTCCATGATGAGGGCGCAGATGCGGTCTACGATTTGCAGGTAGATCGGTTTGCTGTTCTCCTGAAACTCCATAGGCTCACCAGCGTTGGATTACCTCGGCCTCGCGCAGACGTATGAGGGTGAGGGTGTAGTTGAAGATGATGAGTATGTAGCACAGCACCCCCGAGAAGTAGGCTGTCGGGGCGAGGTAGAAGGTGAAGGGTATGCGGGCGCCGAAGTATATGCAGGCGATGGTGACGCCTGAAGATACGAGATAGAGGAACACGCCGATGGCACCGATGGCGCCGATGGTCTTGATGAGGTTCTGTCCGCGCCAGAGGATGCTCCCGAGCAGGAAGAAGGACTGGATGGTGAGTATCCCCTTGACGTACAGGAGTGGGAATATGGAGAGTCCCATGTTGGGTGCAAAGAGGAGATCGATGGGGACGCGGTAGACGGTCTCGACCCGGACCATGAGGGCTATGCCGATGCGGGCGGCCTCGGCGAGGAAGATGCAGGCGAAGCACCATGCGAGGCAGAGGGGGACGGCTATGATCCAGCGCGAGAGGCATATCTCGTAGGGGGTGGCGGGGAGGGTGAGGAACGACACGGCGCCCGAGGGGGTGTTGAGCGTGGCGAAGAGCCCCGAGGCAATGATGATGCAGGCGAGTGCGGTGACGCACATGTATGCGGTGGCGGCGGCCTCGACCTGTGCCTCGGCCAGTTCTTCGGTGGCCTGGAAGCCGAGGATGGCACCGATGATGAGCATGAGCGCGAGTATGAGCGCTGCGCCGAGGATGAGGGTGGCGCGGTTCTCGACCATGTACCTGTGCATCACCCTCCACAGGCGTGAGAGGCTGAACAGTTGGTTAGTTTCCATCTTGGGTGGCTTTTGGGGTGGTGAGGAACAGTGAGCGCATCATGTCGGGGCGCTCGACGGCGAGGGAGAAGAGCATTTCGAGTTCGACGCGGGTCTCGCTGCCGTCGGTATTGGGGAGTACCATCTCGAATCCGCTGAAAGTCGGGCGGGCATAGAGGGAGCGGGCGAGGAGCTCGCGCGAGTCGGAGGTGACGAAGCTGAGCCGCGAGGCTATGTCGGTCAGTGATGCGTCGAGGACGATGCCGCTCGGTTCGAGGATGAGGATATGGTCGAGCATCTGCCCGAGGTCGCGGACCTGGTGGGTGGAGATGATGATGGCGCGCTCGTCGGTCATGCTCTCGGCGACGATGCGGCGGAAGGCCTCCTTGGAGGGGATGTCGAGGCCGTCTGTGGGCTCGTCCATGAGCAGGAGCGAGGTGTTGCAGGCTATGGCGAAGCTCATGAATGCCTTTTTCTGCTGTCCGAGCGAGAGGCGGTCGAGACGCTGGCGCGGGTCGAGGCCGAAGGTGTCGAGGCAGCGGGCCATGTCGTCGTCGGACCACCGCGGGTAGAAGGGGGCGCTGACGCGGGCGAAGGTGGCTATGCTGACGGCGGGGAGCTGGAGGCGGTCGGGTATAACCATGATCTCGGCCATCGTCCGCGGATAGCGCGAGCGGGTGTCGTAGCCGAGCAGGTCGACCCACCCCGAGCGGGGGGTGAGGGCGCCGGCGATGAGTTGGAGCAGGGTTGTCTTTCCGACGCCGTTGCGTCCGAGCAGTCCGTAGACGCTCCCGGGGGCTATGTCGAGGGTGACGTCGTCGATGACGGGCTTGACGTCGCGGCCGTAGGCGAATGTGAGGTGGTTGACTGAGAGCATAGGGAGTGTATTATCGTGTTAATACACCGCAAAGATAGGGGATTTTCGCGTAACTGCCAAATTTTTTTGATAGGAGGGAGTTGAAACTCCCTCGCGGGGACAAAAAAGGTGGACGGGAAGTGGGTTGGGTCTCTAATTTTTTCAGAATTCGCTGAAAGCGAGGGGGAGGGTCGAGCGGACGGAGGGGAGGATGAAGACGCGGTCGCGGGCGGTGAGGATGACGCGTACGTCGTGTGTGGCGAGGGTCTCGTATTCGAGCAGCGACTGGCGGCAGGCTCCGCAGGGGGCTATGGGGTCGCGGAGTTCGAGGCCGTCGGTGCCGACGGCGGCTATGGCTATGGTCTCGAACTTGGCTTCGGGGTATCGGGCGTGGGCATAGAAGGCTGCGGTGCGCTCGGCACAGAGGCCCGAGGGGAAGGCGGCGTTCTCCTGGTTGGAGCCGGCGACGATCTCGCCGTTGTCGAGGCGGATGGCGGCCCCGACGTGGAATCGGCGGTACGGTGCATATGAGGTCGCGGTCTGGCGGCGTGCTTCCTCGACCAGGGCGCGGTCCTCGGCCGAGAGTTCGTCGAGTGTGGCCTCGATGATGGGGGTGGTGATGGTGAGTTCTTTCATGGTGGTGCGGGTCAATGGTCTTTGAGTGAATTGTAAAGGTTCTGGCATCCGTCCCTCAGCAGGTCGAGCACGAGCTCGAAGCCGGAGTCCCCCTCGTAGTAAGGGTCGGGGACGTAGTCGTAGCCGGACGTGGGTTCGAGGAAGCGCCCCATCGGGACAATCTTCTTTTCGAGCTCGGGGTCGGGGCAGATGCAGCGGAGATTGTGCTCGTTGGATGCGTCCATCGGGACGATGAGGTCGAAGTCGTAGAAGTCGCACTCGTGGACCTGGCGGCAGCGGTGGTCGAGTTCGAGGCCGCGGCTGCGTGCATGGATGCGCATACGCAGGTCGGGGAGGTCGCCGACGTGGTAGTTGCCTGTGCCGGCCGAGTCGATGAAGAAGCGCTCTGGTGCGGCATCCTCGCGCATGACGATGTCGCGGAAGACACCCTCGGCGGCCGGGGAGCGGCAGATGTTGCCGAGGCAGACAAAGAGGATGGAGTGGAGATTTTGGACGGGGGATTTTGATGTGGCCGGCATAGGTAGGTGGGATATAAATCGTATAAATCTTATACATCTTATAAGTCTTATAAATCTTATAAGATGTATAATGGCTTTATTAGACAGAAGGCCGTAGGGGGTAGCCTACGGCCTTCTGTCATGTCGGAGGGTGGATTATTCGATGTCCTTGGGTGTGGCGACGATGCGGAGTTTGTTGCCGCGGATGAACTCGATGATGTTGTCGCGTTCGGGCGATGGGTCGACGTCGGCCTCGATACGCTGCAAGGCATTGAAAACCGATGTCCCGGTCTGGTAGATGTGGCGGTAGCACTGTGCGATGTCCTCGACACGCTCGTGGGCCATGCCACCCTTGCCGCGGAGGAGCCATGCGTTGACGCCGAAGTACGAGGCAGGGTTGTGGGCCATGATGCAGTAGGGGGGGACGTTGCCGGTGATTCGGCATCCGCCTTTGAGGAGCACCCAGTCGCCGATGTGCGAGTTCTCGTGGATGACGACGCCGGTGGACATGATTGTGCACTCGCCCACGGTCACGTCGCCGGCGATGGAGACGTTGTTGCCGAGGACAATCTTGCCTTTGAGGACCGAGTCGTGGCCGACGTGCGAGTTGGCCAGGAGGTAGCACTCGTCGCCGATGCGTGTGCCCTCGGTGTCGGGGTTGATGCCTCGGTTGATGATGACGTTCTCGCGGATGATGACGTTGTCGCCGATGTGGCAGTAGGTGTAGCCCCCTTTCCAACGGAAGTCCTGGGGGTCGGCGCCTACGACGGCACCCTGGAAGACCTTGCAGTTACGGCCCATGCGTGTGCCACGGATGACCGAGGCGAAGGGCATAATGACGCATCCGTCGCCGATGACGACATCCTTGTCGATGAAGGCGAAGGGGTGGATGGTGACATCCCGGCCTATCTTGGCCGAGGGGTCGATGTGAGCTTTGTCGCTGATCATGATATTGTTAGGATTGAAGGGTCGGGGTCATCGGCCTCCACCGAGGTTCTGGTAGAGGTTGATCATCGCGCGCGCCACGGCCAGGTTGGTGGTGATCTGTGCGGTCTGTGCCGAGAGGAGGTTGCGCTGTGCGGTGAGGACTTCGAGATATGTCGTGGAGCCGTCGAACATGAGGAGCTCGTTGGTGATGTCCACGGCCTTGGTGAGGTCGGCCACCTGGAGTGTGAGCCAGTTCTGCTTGGCAACGCTCTTCTCGTAGAGGGTGAGGGCGTCCGAGACATCGGCCGATGCGCTCATGAGGGTGTACTCGAAGGTGTTGAGGGCCTGTTTCTGAGCGGCCTTGGCGGCTTCGAGGCGGGCGATGTTCTGACCGCGGGCAAAGAGGGGCGCCGTGAGGCTGCCTGCGAGCTGATAGAACCAGTCGCCGGGATTCTGTATGAATCCGCCGAGGAGATTGGTGAACCCGCCCTGTGCGGTGACGGCGATCGAGGGGTAGAATGCGGCACGGGCCGAGGATGTGGTGTAGTATGCCTTGGCGAGTGCCATCTCGGCTGCGCGGACGTCGGGACGGGCTGCGAGCTCGGCCATGGGGATGGCGGTGCGGTTCATGTCGGGGAGGCTGAGCGATGCCGAGGCGGGGATGTTCCACTTCTGAGGCATCGTGTTGAGCAGCAGCGAGAGGGTGTTGTTGGCCTCGTGGAGCGAGAGTTCGATGTCATTGATCGAGCTCTCGATGCTGTAATATTGGGCCTCGCTCTGTACGACGGCATCCTCGCGCAGGCGTCCTGCCTCCTTGAGGTTGCGCATGACGCCGACGCTCTCCTTCCAGAGCAGGGCGGTCTCGCGCGAGAGGTCGAGCTGGCTTTGGAGGGCGGCGATGGTGTAGTAGCACTGGGCGACGCCGGCGATGATCTGCGAGCGGGTGGCCTGTTCGACGGCCTTCATCTGGTCTTCGGCGGCCTGGGCCGAGCGCTTGGAGTTGAGAATCTTGCCGAAGACGTCGATCTCCCAGTTGACGGCGAGGGGGAGGGTGTAGGTCCACGAGATGTCACTGCCGGCATAGGATGCTCCGGCGCCGTTGGGCGAGAGTGCCACGGAGGGGAGATAGCTGAGGCGTGCGCCTTTGAGCTGTGCGTGGGCGATGTCGACATTGAGTTTGGCGTTGCGCAGGTCCTTGTTGTTGGCGAGTGCGCGCTCGATGAGGTCAGCGAGCATGGGGTCGGTGAAGACCTCCTGCCAGGGGCGGTTGCCGAGGGCCTGGGTGTCCTCTTCGGCCTTGGGCAGGGCCTCGGCATACTCCTTGACGAGCTGCGAGTCGACGCGCTCGGGGGAGTACTTCTGATATATCCCGCAGCCGGTGAGGGCGGTGACGCTCATCGCAGCCGCAAGGATGGCGGGTATGTTGTTTACTTTCATCTGTCGGAATTATGAATTAAGAATTAAGAATTATGAATTAAGAATCTGATGGTTAATTCATAATTCTTAATTCATAATTTTTAATTTAATTTGGATTGTACTGCTCGATTTCGTTCTCGATGCCCTCGTTGTCGGTGTCCTCCCACTTGATGGGTGTGATGCGCTCCTGGATCTTCTGGAAGAGGACGAAGAGCGCGGGGACGATGAGGACCTGGAGGATCATGCCTATGAGCATACCGCCGATCGAGCCTGTGCCGAGTGCGCGGTTGCCGTTGGCGCCGGCGCCTGTGGCGAACATGAGGGGGAGCAGACCGATGATGAGTGCGAGCGAGGTCATGAGGATGGGTCGGAGACGAGCCGAGGCACCCTGGATGGCTGCATTCACGACGGACATACCCGTGCGGCGGCGCTCGACGGCAAACTCGACGATGAGGATGGCGTTCTTGGCGAGGAGGCCGATGAGCATGATGAGCGCGATCTGGAGGTAGATGTTGTTGGTGATGCCGAAGATCTGTGCGAAGACGAATGTGCCCATCAGACCGAACGGAATCGAGAGGATGACGGCCCAGGGGAGGATGTAGCTCTCATACTGGGCGGAGAGGAGCAGGTAGACGAAGAGGAGACAGAGGCCGAAGATGACGGCGGTGGTCGAGCCTGCGCCCGAAGCGGCCTCCTCGCGGGTCATGCCCGAGTACTCGTAGCCGTATCCGGCGGGGAGCGTCTCGGCGGCCACACGGCGGATGGCTTCGAGACAGTCGCCCGAGGAGTATCCGGGGGCGGGCTGGCCGGTGACGGAGATGCTCGTGAACATGTTGAATCGTTTGAGCAGGTCGGGGCCGTAGACCTTCTGGAGTGTCACGAAGTTGCTGACGGATGCCATCTCCGAGCCGTTTCGGACCTTGATGGCCGAGAGGGTCTCGGGGCTGACGCGTGCCTCGGGGGCAGCCTGCATCATGACGCGGTAGATCTTGCCGAAGCGGTTGAAGTTGGAGACATACATACCGCCGTAGTAACCCTGGATGGTGGTGAGGATATCCTTGGGCGAGAGGCCTGCCTGCTTTGCCTTGGCCGCGTCGATGTCGATCATGTACTGGGGGAAGGCAGGGTTGAAGGTGGTGTAGGCCATCTGCACCTCGGGCTGGGCGTTGAGCTGTGCGAGGAAGCCCTGGACGATGGCGAAGAACTCGTTGACGTCGCCGCCGGTCTTGTCCTGCATCTTGATCTCAAAGCCGTTGGTGAGCGAGTAGCCCGAAATCATAGGGGGCGCGATGAAGATGACGCGTCCGTCCTTGATGGCCGCGCCGGCCATTCCGTAGAGCTTCTGGAGGATGGCAGACGAGGTCTGGTCGGCCTGCTTGCGGTCCTCCCAGTTTTTGAGCTTGATGATGAATGTGCCGTATGTCGAGCCCTGGCCGGCGAGGAACGAGAAGCCGGCGATCTTCATGCGGTACTGGATCTCGGGGATGGTGGCCATGATGGCGTCGACCTGGTCGAGGACTTCGAGGGTGCGCTCCTGGGATGTGCCCGGGGGCATGTCGACCATACAGAAGAGCACGCCGGTGTCCTCGTCGGGGACGAGGGTCGAGGTGGTGATGTTCATGAGCCATACGAGGATGGCGACGGCGGCGCCGACGATGCCCATGGAGAGGAGCTTGTGGCCTACGAAGAAGGTCGTGAGCTTGGTGTAGAGGCGGAGGACGCGTCCGAAGCCCTTCTCAAATCCCTCCTGGAAGCGGCGGCCGAAGATGCCGAGGATGGTGACGATGGCACACACGGCGGCGATGGCGAGCTGGACGGGATGCTCGAAGTTGTACCACCCGAGTACCATGAAGGTGATGGTGGCCACGAGGAAGAGGGCTGTGATGAGCGGGGGGAAGTCGAGGGTGAAGCGGCGCTTGGCGTTGGCGGCCACGGCCTCGCCGGCGGCCTTGTAGGCGTCACCCATGCGCTCCTTGAGCGAGCTCTTGTCGCCGTGGGCTTTGAGGAACACGGCACAGAGGGCGGGCGAGAGGGTGAGCGCGTTGAGGGCCGAGAGGCCGATGGCGATGGCCATGGTGAGGCCGAACTGGCGGTAGAACACGCCCGTGGTGCCCGACATGAAGGATACGGGGATGAAGACGAGCATCATGACCAGGGTGATGGAGATGATGGCGCCGCCGATCTCGCTCATGGCGTCGATGGATGCCTTGCGGGCGCTCTTGTACCCGACGTCGAGTTTGGCGTGGACCGCCTCGACGACCACGATGGCGTCGTCGACCACAATCGCGATCGCCAGGACGAGGGCCGAGAGGGTGATGAGGTTGATGGAGAACCCGATGAGGTTCATGAAGAAGAATGTACCCACGAGGGCCACGGGGATGGCGATGGCGGGGATGATGGTCGAGCGGATGTCCTGAAGGAAGACGTACACGACGAAGAACACGAGGATGAAGGCCTCGATGAGGGTCTTGATGACCTCATGGATCGAGGCGTCGAGGAAGTCGTTGTTGTTCATCGGGATGGCGAAGTCGAGGCCCGCGGGGAGCTGGGACTTCATCTCGTCGACCACTTTGAGACAGTCGTTGATGATCTGTGTCGCGTTCGAGCCTGCGGTCTGGAAGACGATGGCCGATGTGGCGGTCTTGCCGTTGAGTGTATTCTCGAATCCGTATGTCACGCGGCCGAGCTCGATTGTGGCGACGTCGCCGAGGCGGAGCACCTCGCCGGTGGGCTTGGCGGCGACGACGATGTCCTCGAACTGCTCGGGGGTGGTGAGGCGTCCCTTATACTTCATGGTGTACTGGAAGCTCTGGTCGCCCTGCTCGCCGAATGCACCCGGGGCGGCCTCGATGTTCTGCTCGGCCAGGGCATAGGAGATGTCGGTGGGGACGAGGCCGTACTGGGCCATGACATCGGGTTTGAGCCATACGCGCATCGAGTAGTCGGCGCCGAAGCTCATGACGTCACCGACACCCGAGACACGCTGGAGCTGGGGGATGACGTTGATCTTGGCGTAGTTGTCGATGAACTCGCTCGTGTAGTGTCCGCTGTTGTCGTAGAGGGCGATGTTGAGGAGCATCGAGGTCTGGCGCTTCTGGGTGAGGACGCCGACCTGGGTGACCTCGGCGGGGAGGAGGTTCTGTGCCTTGGCGACACGGTTCTGTACGTCGACGGCAGCCATGTCGGGGTCAAAGCCCTGTTCGAAGTAGACGGTGATTTCGGCGGAGCCTGTGTTGGTGGCTGTGGACTCCATGTATGTCATGCCCTCGGCGCCGTTGATCGACTCTTCGAGGGGGGCGATGACAGAGTTGAGCACGGCCTGGGCATTCGCGCCTGTGTATGTCGTGGAGACGCGGATGGTCGGGGGTGCGATGTCGGGGAACTGGGTGACGGGCAGGGAGAAGAGCCCGATGAGACCCAGCAGCACGATGAAGATGGAGATCACCGTCGACAGCACCGGCCTGTTGATGAATGTATCGAGTTTCATTGTTTATTAGCGTAGGTTTATCGGAATTTGAATGAGAATCTCGGAGATAAATCTCCGAGCCCGGACAAAAAAGGGCAATTCTCAATTCTTAATTCTCAATTCTTAATTCTGCTGGGG
>CAMWXQ010000001.1 GCA_947178235.1 uncultured Muribaculaceae bacterium | reverse complement strand
CGTCATAGGCTGTGCCGAGTGTCACGGCCACAGGCTGACGCTTCTCGAAGGGATGCACCTCGGGGATACTCTCCTTCTCGCCATCGGCGAGGGCGGGGATGTATCCGTGTTCCTTATAGAATCGGTCGAGTTCTCCCGCGGGCTTTCCCGACCACGGGGCGAGCGTCTTGTTCTCGATGCCGCGGCGACATGCTTCGTAGGCCAGTTCGAGGTCGAAGTCTTTGAGCCCCTTGGCCCAAGCGTCGGCCACTGTGGCTACGCCGTGGTTCGAGTTCATGCGGCGGGTGTCGCCGGTGATTTCGGGGAAGGTCGGCATCCACAGGCTGTCGGTCTGTGTGGCCATGGCGAGATACGAGCGGATGATGTCCAGTTCGAGCTCGGGCTCGGAGATGACGCGCAGGGGGTGGGCGGCGCGGTAGGTGTCCCAGATCCAGTCGTCGGTGTAGAAGGGGTGACCCCCGTCCTCATGAACTTTGCCGTCCGAGGCGCTGAAATACTTGCCGTCCTCGCTGAGACAGACGGGACGCTCGTGCACGCGGTAGAGCGAGGTGTAGAAGAGCGTCTTGTCGTCATCGCTGGGCGACTCGACCTCGAACTTGCCGAGTGTCGTGTTCCAGATCTGCTTGGCGGCGTTGGCCACCGAGTCGACATCGTAGTTCGAGATCTCGCGGTGCAGGTTGCGTGCGGCCTGCTCCTCGCTGATGAAGGACACGCCGTAGCGCAGGTTGATGACGTCGGGATTCCCGTCGAAGTTCACCGCCAGGCACGCATTCTCGCCCGAGGCCGTGCGCGACGGCTGGGACGATCCCCCGCGCACGGCATACACCTCGCGCGGAGCCTGCTTGCTCTCCATATATAGGTACACGCGTACATTATTGTCGAGATTCTGGTATCCGCGGATTACGTTCCCCTCGCTCGTGAGCTCGCCGTTGCGCGAGTTCACTATTATATATGAGGGGGCGTCGGGATTCATCGACATCTCGTAGACCGCCGACTGATGGGCCGGGGCGAACCTCACCGAGATTTCGGGCTCGTCGAGATAGACCGAGTACAGATACGGACGCAGGTCCTCGTTGTCGTATGTATAAGCTATGACCGGAGCCATGGCGTTGCGCTCACCCTGGAACGGAGAGAGGTTGAAGGCCGACTTCTCGCGGTGGTTGGTCACGATCACGGGGAGGCCGTTGAGCTTGTCGGCCGTGTAGTCGGCGCGCTCCGGCACCACGCGCAACATACTGTTGGGGAGGTGGACGTTCGGGAATGTCGGAACGAGCAGGTGGCTGACATTGCCGATGTAGGGATTCACATAGTCGACGGGGGTCTTTTCAGAGAGGTCTGCCGACATATGCCCGCACCCGGATACCAGTCCGGCCAACCCGACGGGGATAAGCATTCGAAGGTTCATGGTTTGGCTTGTTATGGTTTCGATTCAGATTTTGATGCAAAATAAGCACCTCGGGGTTAACCCCCCTATTAAGCATCGGTTAATAATCACTTAATCGGGCCAAAACTTACGATTTTAACATCAAAAATGCCATTTTGGGCCCTCAGAGGGTATTGCGGAATCAAAAAGAATCACTACCTTTGTGACATCAAACCAACATTGTCTGATTCACCTTAGACCCATTCCGCTGAACATGGGAACGAAATCCCGCTACTTTCTCTCTGCACTGATATTGCTGAGCAGCCTGTTTGCCTTCGGTATGGAATACGGACTACGTTTCAAGTCCCATTCCTTCCCGACGCCCGAGCGCACGTCCCTGTCGCTCGGCGACCGCCCGTATCAGTTCAAGGATCAGATCTCCCTCGGCTTCGACATGGGTTTCTATGACACATCCCGTTTCGGACTTATATGTACTATCACCGGTGACGACGGCACGGCCATCTCGCTCGTCTCCTCATCGGGCCGCGACAGGGACTATCAGCCCGGCATCGTCATCAACGACAAACTCAACCTCGTGCCTGTCCGCTTCGATGCTACCCCGGCCCATCCCTCGCACTCGGTCATCGAGCTCAACCGCAAGGACAACACCGTACAGTTCACCTACAACCAGGAACGCTTCACCTTCCCGGTCGACCTCTCGCGCATGAAGTCGGCCACCATACACTTCGGCAAGGCCGAGACCCAAGCCTCCGTGGCCCCGGTCGAGATCCAGGACATACGCATATTTATAGATAAGAAGAATACCCACCGCTGGGAGCTCCGCCGCCATGACGGCGACTCGGTGACCGACGACCTCTCGGACGTCGTCGCCGTAGCCCAGTCCCCCCACTGGATTCTCGACGACCATGTCTCGTGGCGCGAGATATACTCGATGACCACTGACGAGAAGGTCCAGACCGCTTTCGACCCCCGCGACGAACTATTCTATATCGTCACCTCGGAGCGCATCACCGAGTTCAACCCCCTCACCCATGCCTCGACCAACATCCGAGTCGATGCCGACGCGAGGGTGATGAAGTACTCCAACTATCTGTTCTACGACACGATAGCCGGACAGCTCCTCTCGTATAGCCTCGAACCGAAGCAGACCAACCGATTCGACTTCAAGACCCACCGCTGGCTCAAAGGCGTTGATCCCGCCGCCGACAACGAACCCCGTTTCGCCAATCACGGTTTCGCCTCTGACGGCCACAACGCATATATGTTCGGTGGCTACGGATTCTATATGTACAACAATATGCTCGTGCGCCTCGACCTCGCGACGGGCAGCATGGAGGACATCACCCTCCACCCGCTCCCCGACCCGCGCACCTCGGCGTCGCTCTGCGTGGCCGGTGGCAAGTTGTATATATTCGGTGGCATGGGCAACAGCGTCGGCAAGCAGGAGATCCCCTCGCGCCACTACTTCGACCTGTGGGAGTACGACCTCGAAACGATGAAGGGTAAGTGTCTGTGGGAGACCGATACGGTCTCGTACCAGTTCCTCCCCTCCCAGTCGATGTACTATGTCCCCAGGGACTCATGCTTCTACGTCGCCTCCACGCTCTTCGGCGGATGCATGATGCGCATCTCCCCCTCGCATCCCGGCTACGAGGTTGTCTCCCAGCCGATCCGCTCCATCATGGACTACCGCGACTGCGTCTTCAACCTCTACCGTTCGGCCGACGGACGCAACTACTACCTCGTCATCGACAAGCGTCTCAATGATTACAGCCACGAGTATCGCCTCTATCATATAGCATACCCGTTCAGCGGTGGTGTCGTCGCCAAGACACCGCCTCCCGCCCTGCCCGAGACGCGCCGCAGTTCATCGGTATGGTGGTGGCTCTTCGCCGTCCTGCTGCTCGTGTCCGCGTGTGCCGCATGGTGGTTCGAGCGTCGCCGCAGGCTCTCATCCCACACCGCCTCCGACACTCCTGCTCCCTCCGATGCTACCTCGGCTGACGACTCTACCGAGCCCTCGGAACCCGATGCGCCCTTCGCAACTGCGTCACCCGAACCCGCGCCGGAGCCCCCTGCACCCGCGAGGTTCGACCGCTCGCGCAGCGCCATCTCCTTCCTCGGCACGTTCGAGATCAAGGACCGCAACGGCGCCGACATAACACCCAAGTTCACATCGCGCACCAAGGACCTGCTCATCATGCTCATCCTGTTCAGCGAGAAGGGCGAGAAGGGGGTCGGATACCAGACCCTCGACGAGGCCATCTGGGGTGACAAGGACGAGAAATCGGCCAAGAACAACCGCAATGTCTATATGCGCAAACTCCGCCTCCTCCTCAGCGAGGTCGGCAACGCCGACATCACATACGAGAAGGGCTACTACCGCATAGACCCCGCCGACGTCACCATAGACTATCACGAGGTCATGACCCGTATCGGCGATGGCGCCAAGGGTGACAGCCTCTCGGGCGAGAGGCTCGAAGAGGCCATCGAACTCC
This sequence comes from uncultured Muribaculaceae bacterium, assembly GCA_947178235.1. GTDB lineage: Bacteria > Bacteroidota > Bacteroidia > Bacteroidales > Muribaculaceae > Duncaniella. The sequence goes on along the minus strand of CAMWXQ010000001.1, from coordinate 22,784 downwards.
TCCTTTACGGCCCCCTCCTCCCCGATACGGTCTACGACTGGCTCGATGACTTCAAGAGCAACTACACCGCCACCTCGCTCCACATACTCTCGGGACTCCTCGGGCGTATCGGAACCAAAGGTGACCGCGAGATACTCTACAAGATTGCCGAGACCATATCGCTCCACGACCCCCTCAGCGAGGAGGCACTTGCCGTCAAGTGCCGCATACTGACCCAGAAGCGCATGAAGGGCGTGGCCAAGAGCGCCTACGACGCCTTCTGTCGCGAGTACGAGCGCAGCTACGGCGAGGAGTACCCCGTGCCCTTCTCGCAGCTCATCAAGCGCGGAGCCAAAGACACCGCCGAATGAGAGCCTCAGACAAGGGCCAGTACCAGCAGGGATGAGAATACAAGTATGAGATTTGCCGCCGCATAGGTCACGGTGTACCCGATCACGGGCACCGTGCTTTCGAGTGCGTCCTGTATGGCTCCGATCGAGGCCACGCCGCATCGCGCACCCGCCACACAGCCCAGGGTCTCGGGAGCCGAGAACTTGAAGAGCTTGCGTGCGATGAAGATGTTGATGGTCAAAGCCGTGAGCGTGGCGGCCACACCCACAAAGAAGAGGGCGAAACCGACCTCCTTCAGACCCGAAACGAAACTCGTGCCTGCTGAGAGGCCTACCACGGCTATGAACATGTTCAGGCCGAGGTTGTCGAATATCCACACCACAGGGTCGGGGATATGCCCGAAGGTCGGACGGCGGTTGCGCAGCCACCCGAAGAAGAGACCCGAGAGCAGTGCCCCGCCGCTCGTGCTCAGAGACACAGGCACCCCGCCGATATGGACGGCGAGCGCACCCACGAAACACCCTAAGGCAATCCCGAGGCCGAGCAGCACCATGTCGGTGCTGACCGTCTGACGGTCCTCATATCCGATCGACTTGGCTGCGAGCGCGACATTGCGGGGTGACCCGCAGAGGGTCAGCACGTCGCCACGTTCGAGTATCAGATTGTTCTTCCCTGGCAGGGCCATGTTGTTGCGGGTGATGCGGCTCACGAGCACTCCTTTCATATACGGTTGCTGTCTCAGCTTCCCGAAGGTCATGCCGTCCACTGCCGACTTGGCCACCGTCACGGGCAGATTCTCCGAGCCGAAGCTCAGCAGCTCGTGGTCGGCCACCTCCGTGCCGAGGAATGGCGACTCCTCGACCATCACCTCGCTCCGCGCGCTCAGCACGTACAGGTCCCCTTTGCGGATTACTGCATCGGGCGATGGGTCGGCGATCTTACCTCTCAGTCTCAGCCGTTCGACAAAGATGCGCTCGTTCTTGTCCGCGAAGTACTGTTCCAGTTCGGCCACGGTGCGCGGGCGGTCAAACCAGTCACACTCGGCGCGGAATACGCGGTAGGTCACCGGGGTGTCAGCCGACACCATCCCGGGGGCAATCTTTTCCGAGCCTGCGTCCAGTTCCTCCTCTATCGCCTTGGTCTCGGCCTTCACCTTCTTGATGCCGCCGAGCAGCATAGGGCCGATGTTCGAGAGGAACCACGCCGAGCCTATGGTGCCGAACACATACGTCACTGCATAGCACGTGGGGATAATGTCGAGCAGCCGTGCCTTCGCCTCGGACGAGAGGGCGAGGCCGCGGATGGTCTCCGAGGTCACGCCGAGCGACGCCGAGGCGGTTTGCGAGCCGGCGAACATGCCCACGGCCACCCCTGTGTCATATCCCATGAGCTTGGCGGCGAGGATAACGGTCCCTGCGCACACGAGGGCCTCGACCACGGCGAATCCGAGTTGTTTGAGCCCCTGACCCTTGAATGATCTGAAAAACTGCGGCCCCACGCTGTACCCGATGGAGAACAGGAAGAGCATGAAGAAGATATTTTTCACGATCGACGGTATCTCGATACCTATCTGGCCGATGAGCACACCCACGAGCAGCGTCGATGCCACCGATCCGAGTGTGAACGACTTGTATTTGAAACGCCCTACCCAGAAGCCGAGGCCGATGGTGAGGAATATGGGTATCACGGGATTGTGACGCAGAATGTCGAGGATATAGTCCATATGAGTGGGGATAGAAACGTGGTGAATGTCCAATAGTATATACAAAGACCCTCCCCCTAATGTTTAGGCACGTTGGGGCTCACTATCGCTCTTCATACTGGCTTTTTTTGAAAAAATCGACAAAAAGATGCCGCATTAATCGGGAATTAATCTCCTTGTTAATCCCCTTGTGGTAACTTAGCACACAAATAATACATACTAAATATCATAATCAACAACTATCATCATGAGGAAACGACTACTGCACATTCTCTTGTGCGCCTTGTTCCTATCGGTCGGGCTCGCCTCGCGGGCAGCCGATCCGATACGCGTCGCGTGCGTCGGCAACTCCATCACCGCTGGGTCCGGCATCAACACTGACAGTCAAAAATATCCGTCCCAGCTTCAACAGATTCTGGGCGACGGATACAAGGTCAGCAACTTCGGCAGCAGCGGCGCCACCGCACAGACCATCTCCGACTCCGAGAGCTACATCAAACGAGACGTCTACCCCCGCGCTCTCGCCTTCGACCCGAACATCGTCATCATCAAGCTCGGAACCAACGACGCCAAGGCGGCCAACTGGACAGGCACCGAACGCTTCAAGACCGATATGCGTACGATCATCAACTCGTTCCGCGACCTCGATACCCATCCTCAGATCTACCTCTGCCTCCCTCTCCGCACCATCAAGTCTGACTTCGGCATCCTGGAGACCAATATCCACAAGATCATCCCTGCGATCTACGAGCTCGGCGAGGAATACAATATCCCCGTCATCAATCTCCACACCGTCATGGAGGAGTCTCTCGGGGCAGACTGGGAGACCGCCTATAACGACGGCGTACACCCCAATCCCACAGGTGCCCGCATCATGGCCGAACGCATCGCCGACGCCATCCTCAACGCGAACTACGGTACCTACGACCCCGCACACACCCCGCGCAAGGTCCAGGTGGTTTCCTGCATCGGCGGCTCGCGTCTGAAAACCGGTGTCAACACCGATCAGTACTATCCCGCAGTGCTCCAGACCCTCTCCAACGGCACACTCAGCACCGTCAACGCCGGTGTCGCCAACCGCACCATCATCCGCTCCGGCAAGGAGACCGAGACCGCAACAGTCACGAGCGGCTACGCCGACCACAATGACTTCACCAACAACGTCATCAACAAGTCGCCCGACATCGTCACCATCGACCTCGGCGAGAAGGATACATCCGAATGGAACTGGGCCAACAAGCACGAGATCGAACAGGACCTCACCCACATGGTCGACGCCATCCGTCAGACCAACGCCTCGGCCAAGATCTACCTCTGCCTTCCCACCCGCACCAAGGGTGACCGCACCACGAGCAACGTCCGCGGCACCGTGATGCGCGAGGAGCTCTATCCCATCCTCCGCGAGGTCGCCGCAAAACTCAATGTTGACGTCGTCAACACCGCATCCGCCGTCGACGCAACCAACTACCTCTCCGACGGCTACCGCTACAACGCCACAGGCCACCAGCAGATGGCCAATATGGTATTCTCGGCCATCAACGGCACATACACCGATCCCGGTGACGGCGACGGCAACAATCCCGCCGGCGGCGAGACCACCGACCCCGATACTCCCGACGATCTTGACTACTACACCATCGTCGAGTATGTAGGCGAGCGAAACGGAACATGTATCGATCCCCAAAAGAATGACCCCTGGTGGGCATACAACGAGATGGGCATATCCAATATCCCCTTCACCCTCGAAGGTTGTGATACCGAGACCCTCTACCTCGAATTCGATATGTATGTCGAGACTCCCGGCGTAGCCGCCGGCGAGCCCGCCTTCCCCGGCATCGTCTGGGGCAAGATCCTCCCCTCCGACGCAGCCCACGGCAATCAGCCCCAGAACTACTTCTTCGTTAAGATGAAGAAACCTGCCACAGCCACTACCGAGAGATACGAATGGAACTTCACCAACATGAGCGAGCAGATGAACGATGTTTTCGGTGCAATGCTCAGCGAGGTTAAGAGCGGCCAGTGGAACCACATGGTTATCCCATTCAAGGACAGCCCCTTCATCGATCAGCTTCCCCTCGACGGCGGATATACCACCGCCGGCGTATCGTTCGCCCGTATGCAGAAGAACAATTACGTCTTCAAGACCAAGAACGCCAAGCTCGTAGACCGCAGCCGATACTATCAGAACACTGTGGTTGAGACCGGATACAACTTCGTTCAGCCTGGCAACTTAGGCGACGAGGCTACATTCACACTCGGAGGCCCTGCAAAGACCTACGCATTCATGCGTTTGGAATTCAACATGCCTGTCGAAGTCACCGATCCCGCCAACACATCGTTCTGCTTCGATGTCGAGATCTCATCGCTCGATGGCAATGATGATCCCGCGCTTCTGGGGAATATCACCGGTGCGGGCGGTCAAGGTATCTTCCTTGCATCATGCACGGCAAACGAAATTCAGTCGGCATCCGCGAGAGCGAGCAACTACAACATCAAGAAACTCGACTGGCAGTTCGGCAAACATACTTATACACTCCCCCTCTCCTCGTTCACTCTCAACGGCGGTATGACCTGGGAGGCAGCCCCCATCGCTTCGTGCTGGATGTATCTTTATGACGACGTCCTCACTCTCGACAAGATCAACATGACCTTCTCAAACTTCAACTTCGTGAAGCGTGAGCTTGTCGAGGCCGATGACACCACCTCGCTCGAAGAGGTTGAATTTGTCACCGAGACCGAAGACAACACCGTCACAATCTACAACCTCTGCGGAATCCCCGTATTCAAAGGCGCATACACCGACGCCCAGCTCCCCTCCGGCGTCTATGTAGTCGTAGGTGCCAACGGCGCCCGCAAAGTCCTCCTCTGATCCCCATATCCCCTGAATAAAAAAGATGTATCGAATCGGGAGATTCGATACATCTTTTTTATGGTACAGATTGCATGGCCGAAGGCCATAGATGCCTCGTAGAGGCACTACACAGGAAACCCCAGTGTGGGCGGAGCGAAGCGGAGACCTCACTGGGGTGAGGAAACCATACCTAACAACCAACCTCGCAGAGGTTGCACAGCACCAACGTGTTACGTCAGTGTGGTACAACCTCCACGAGGTTGGTCTTTTGTTTTTAGGCAGTTGGCCCCAGTGAGGTCTCCGCTTCGCTCCGCCCACACTGGGGTTTCCTGTATCGTGCCTCTGCGAGGCACTTGGCCCTCACCATACAACTACCCCCTCCCCCGAATCAAAATTCGGGGGAGGGGGTATCGTATTGCTGGGAACTATCTCGTCAGCGTGTCACCGCCACCTTGCCGTTCTTGCGGACATAGATGCCCGGGGTGGGATTGGTGACGCGGCGGCCGAGGAGGTCATAGAGGGTTGTGTTCTCACCCTTGTCGGCCCCTATGGCCGCGAGGCCCGAGTTGTCGACCGTAATGACATACTCCATACCCTTGTCGGTCGGGAACACGAGGCATCCGTCCTCGATGACCGCTCCGGGCACCGATGCGAGGGCCGACGCGGCGCCGTCAAACTTGATGCGGCAGAGATTCCCAGCCTTCGAGCGGACTACGGCCTTCTGCACACGGCCATTCTTCCAGTTCACATCCACGTCGAATCCTCCGCGGGCACACAGACCTGTGAATTCGCCGTCGCTCCATGCGTCGGGCAGAGCGGGGAGCAGCTCGATGTAACCGCCCTGGCTCTGCATCAGCATCTCGGCCACTCCCGACGTAGCGCCGAAGTTGCCGTCGATCTGGAACGGCGGATGCGCGTCGAAGAGGTTGGTATATACGCCGCCGGGAGCGTTGGAGACGTTGTGGGTCAGTGTCAGACAGTTGTGAAGCAGGTTGAGAGCCCTGTTGCCGTCGCGCAGGCGTGCCCAGAAGTTGAGCTTCCATGCGCGGCTCCATCCCGTACCCTCGTCGCCTCGGGTGTCGAGGGTCACCTTCATCGCCTTGACATAGGCGTCCTCCTGGGCCGAGCGTCCGGCTACGATCTGCGAACCGGGATGCAGCCAGTAGAGGTGGTTGGTATGGCGGTGGGTGTTGATGAATCGGCCGCGCGAGGCATCCCACTCGCCGTCCCCCGTGAGGTCTTTCTGAATCTCATCCTTCCACTCCTGGAACTGTCCCCCCTTGCCGATCTTGGGCATCGAGAGGCGCTCCTTGGCGGCGGCGATCTCCTTCACCTCGGGGTCAGCGGCGAGGCCGAGGTCGGAGGCTGCCTGGATGACGGCGTCGAAGAGCTCGCAGATGATCCCCTGCGTGGCGGTGCATCCGAGCGAGAAGTCGCCATGCTCGGGCGAGAGCGAGGGATTGGCCACGAGGGTGCCGTCGCGCTCATCGGTCCACAGGTTGTCGACCCAGAAGAGTGCGGCGTTCTTCATCGTCGGGAAGTACTCGGCCATGAAGTCGAGGTCGCGGGTGAAGAGGTAATGCTCCCAGATGTCCTGGCAGAGCCATGCGGCCCCCTCGGGGAAGTAGCTGTGTGTCCCCTCGGCGGCGGGGGCGGTATTCCCCCATGCGTTTACCTCATGGTATGTGGTCCATCCGCGCACGTCGCTCCCGTCCGGCTTGCAGTGGTAGTGCTGTGCCGTCTGTGTGCCGCGCGGTTCGAGGCTCCGCACGAACTCGACCATCGGGATATGGCACTCCGAGAGGTTGGTCTGCTCGGCGGGCCAGTAGTTCATCTGAACGTTGATGTTGGTGTGGTAGTCCGAGTTCCACGCGCCCGAGGTCCTGTCACACCATACGCCTTGGAGATTGGCGGGGAGCGATCCGGGACGCGACGAGGCGATGAGCAGGTAGCGTCCGAATTGGTAATAGAGCATTTCGAGATAGCGCTGTTCGGCGTCCGTGATGGTGCCGTCGGCCATCGCTGCGAGCAGGGCGTCGGTACACTTGCCCGGCACGGTGTCGGTCCCGAGGTTCACGCGGTTGCGGTCATACAGGGCGCGGTAGTCGCCTGTGTGCGCCGACAGAAGTTCGGCATACGGCTTGCCGGCCACGCCGTTGACAGCCTCGCGCGCATCGGCCAGGGGGTCTTTGGCTGCGAAGTAGTTGTAGCTCGTGTCGTAGCAGGATTGGTAGTTGGTGGCCGCACTCATCACGATGGTGATCTCGGTGGCGTTGTCTACTACGAGCTTCTTGGCCGCCTCGTCGACCGAGACGGTGCCGTCCGTGGACTGAATCTTGATTACCTGCGCGAATCTCAGTGCGTTCTTCCAGTCGGGATTCTCGCGCCCCGAGTTCTTGCCTCCGTGGTCAAAGTTGCTCACGGGCGTGGGCCATCCTGTCAGAACGAGCTCGCCGTCGGTACAAGAGACCGTATAGTCGGAGTGCTTGCAGTCGAGCGAGATCGAGCGCGAGAAGGGCTTGTCGCCCGTCAGCCGCACGACCATTACCCTGTCGGGATAGCTCACGAAGTACTCGCGGAGATACTTGGCGTCCCCCATCGAGTAGCTCACGGTCTGCACGCCGCGGTCGATGTCGAGGATGCGCTCATAGTCGTTGTAGCGGGTGAGCGACTCATCGAAGATGAGCTGGATTTCGCTCAGCTGAGGCTTCTGGCCCGAGCTTTGGAGCTTCTCGATCGAGAGCTTGAAGAAGCGGTACCCGTCCACGGGGGCGTCGAGTGTGAACTCTTTGAGCTCCTTGCGCCCTGCCCATGTGACCCCTGCGCGCTTGTCGATGGCTGTGTAGTTCTCGCCGTCGGCCGAGCCGTAGAGCGTCCATCTTTGAGGGTCGCGCACAGGCATGTCATCGCCCGACCCGAGGCGGTAGCCCGTGATGCGGGCCGCCTTGTCGTACTCCCATTTGATGTCTACGGGGAAGGTCCTCCCGTCGTGGGTCTCGGAGAACCACTTGGTGTCGACATTGCCGTCGAACAGGGCCGTGACCGTCTGCGTGAGGTTCTTGTCGTTGTCATAGTTTGTCCACGGGCTCCCCGTCACGAGGGTGGGAAATCCGCAGTCGTCGATATGTATGTCGCTGAGGGTCTGGAACGAGCCGAAGTGCTTCTTGGTGCCGAGCATACGGTTGATGAAGTACGAGTTCTCGTCGTTGACATTCTGGGTCTTGGTCCAGTCGCTTTCATAGTTGCCGAGGTACGGGTAGTTGCGGGCGTCGCGCCAGTTGCCGGTCTGCTCGTAACGCGAGTTGTCGAACTCGTTCATCCATCGTTGGAGGCGCGACCTCATCCCCTGCAATGCCTTGCGGGCCGTCGCGGGACTGTTGTGGTGGCCGCCGTCATACGAGGCATCCTCGCCGGGGCCACCCGACCACAGGGTCTTCTCGTTGGTCTGTATGACGTCGTTGAACACGCCGCCGAAGACCATCGCGCCCATGTAGCCGTTGCCGAGCGGGAGGGCTTCCTCCTCCCAGTTGGTCGCGGGGCGGTCATAGACCGCCTTCATGGGCGGCTGCTTGGCCTCGGCACCCGCCGAGAGCGCCACGGCCATCGCCGCCATCGGGATAATTGTTCGGATTGGTTTCATTTGGATCGGTTTTGGTAGTTTTGGATAAAATAGGGGAGGGGTCGACAGTCACGAAAGACTACTTACCCCTCCCCTGGGGGAGTTAATCAACTGATGAGCTTAGAATTTGAGTACTTTCTTGCCGCCGGCGATGTAGAAGCCTGCGGGGAGACCTTCGAGAGCCTCGGAGGCGGGTACACCTGCGCGGACCAGGCGACCCTCGATGGTGTAGACATTCACGTTGGCCTCCTCGGCTGTGATGACGTCGAGTTCAGTCGAGCTGCCGCCGACCTTGGCAAAGGTGTAGTGGTAGAGATGGGTGCCACCACCCTCAGTGCGCGAAACCTTGATTGTGTTGAGGCCCTCGTCAAGATGGAGGGGTTCGGAGGTGGTCAGATCCAGTTCTTTCTCCCATCCTGCTGTGGGGCCGGATGCCTCGACGGAGGTTGCGCGGCCGTTGCCGGTCGAGAAGACGATCTTTCGTACGGCGGTAGTCGAGCCCTCGACATGGGTGGTGATGTGATAGTCACCCTCCTCGTTGCAGAGTACGGTGTACGAGAAGAAGTCGCCGGGGTCGGTGTTGAGGAGTCGGCCATTGCCGTCCACGCGGATGTCGGCCTCATGGGGAGTGTGTACGCCGATGGTGGTGAAGGCCTTGTGGTAGTACGAGCCCTTGTCGAGGTCGATGTTGCCGGCTTTGAGCTTCTGGTCCGAGGGGAGGATGTGCTTGGCATCGGCCTCGGTCTTGATGCGGGTGAAGTCGAACTCGACCATATTGTGGCCTGCGACGACGTCATAGCGCATCACATGGTAGCCCGCTTCGAGCTCGATCTCGCCGAGGTCTACGAGGATATTGTCGTTCCAGTCGGTGCCAACGAACGACCCGGTGATCTCACGGTCATTGTCGAAGGTGATCTTGAACCGACCGACCCCGTTCAGATAGTTCTGACCGATGAAGTCGAGGTGATAGATACCGTCCATCTGGGCGTTGAAGTAGTAGGTGAAGTAGTCGCCGGGCGTGAGGTTGCCGATGGAACCCGAACCGGTGATGCGGACAGCCACATCCTGGTTGTTCTTGTAGTCGTTGCGGAGGCCGCCGTTGGCAAACTGCTGGTGGCGATACCCCTCGGAGTCAATCATACCGGCGATGATGGTGCCGGGAATCTCATTCTTGATCTTGGCGGGGTCGATGGCGATGGGGAGGTCGCCGTTGCGGGTGAAGACGAAGCGGTCGAGGTTCAGTCCGTTGTCGACGGTGAAGCGCATGGTGTGCACGCCTTCGGTGAGGTCAATCTTGCGGGTGGTGACAGGTACGAAGGTTTCCCATCCATTGGATGCGCCCTCGGGGATCACGGCGTCGAAGCGCTCCGAGAAGCTCTGGGCGTTTTCGGTCCCGCGGTCAAATTCGAGGGTGTATGCGCCCCAGTTCTGACCGACGGATACATAAGTGTCCACGGAGTAGCGTCCTTCCTGTGTAACGTTGAAGGTGTAGGTGAAGTAGTCGCCGTTCGAGGTATTGCCGATGCGGGTTACACCATTCTGGGTTGCGATGGCCACGGCGACATCGTCGCGGTAGGTGTTTTTGAGACTGCCGTTCTCGATGAACTGCTTGTGGTAGTAGTTGTCCGGGTCGAGATCCTCGGCCTCGATGGTGCCGGGTATATTTACCTGGCCGCGGCCCATCGTGAAGCTCTCGATGTCGATCTCGCCACCCTTCACGCGGAGCTCGATATACTGCTCGCCGGCGGGGAGGTTGAGGGGATAGATGTAGAGTTCGTTGTCACCCTTGGGCCACTCGACGCCGTTCGATGATGTGCGCCAGTCGCCGTTGGTCGACACGACGAGCTTGGCTGCGGTCGAGGCGTTCTGACCTTTCACGGCGAGGGCATAGCGTCCTGCCTCGGCCACATTGATCGAGTAGCGTACCCACTCCTCGTTGCCGAGGCTGATGGTGCCGTTGCCGGGTTCACCCTCGCGCTTGAAGTATCCGCGGCCATTGCCGCCGAGGTTGTATGCGGATGCGGGGATGGTCACTGGTTCACCCTTGACGGAGACAGCCACGGGGGTACCGTTGGCGGGTGTGCCCCATGTATTCACGATGTTGAGCTTGCCGTCGGCCGAGAAGGTGGCCTCGTCGAAGCATACGGAGCGGAGGTTGCCTCTTGCCGAGTAGTCGCCGGTGTGGTAGAACGAGTACCACTTCCCGTTGAACTCCACGAGCGAGTTATGGTGGGTGTCATGGCCGTGGGGGTACATGAAGACGCCCTGGGGAGTGAAGGGGCCGAGAGGGTTCTGGGCGGTCGAGTAGCGCAGTTTGTTGTTGTTTGCGTTGTTGTCAGAGTGCATCAGATAGTAGATGCCGTTGCGCTTGATCATATAGGGAGCCTCGTGGAGGTCTTCGAATCCCCCCTTCTCGGTGCCGTCGTGGCCGACCATGGGCACCATTTCGGTGTCGAGTTCGAGCCAGTTGTCCTTTTTGAGACGCGCGCCCCAGCAGCCGTGGCCGTGGCCCGAGGTGAAGATGTATGCCTCGCCGTCGTCGTCAACGAAGATACAGGGGTCGATGGTCGAGGGAATACCCTTGATGTAGCCGAGACACTTGAAGGGGCCTACGGGGGTATCGCTCACGGCCAGGAAGTGGGCCCAGCGCAGGGTGGCCTGCGGCTCGTTGGGCGAGGGGATGTCGGTCGTGGCGGGGTCTACGTTGATCTTGTGCGGGTAGACGAAGTAGTACTTGCCGTCATGGGGATTGTATGCACAGTCGGGTGCCCACATGAAGCCGTCGCCGGTGGTGCCGGTGTAGAGGTTCGAGGTGGCTGCGTTCATGATCTCGCCGTGGTCGGTCCAGTTGACCAGGTCGGTGGTCGAGAATACATGGTAGCGGTCCATGCGGTCGCAACCCTGCGGGGGCTCCATGTCGTGCGAGGCATAGACGTAGAGTGTGCCGTCGAAGACGTGGGCCGAGGGGTCGGCGGTGTAGAGATGGCCGGTGAAACCGCTCCCGAACATCGGTGATGTGAAGTCGGTGAAGAGGGGATTCCCCGTGTACGAGCTTGTGCGGGGGTAGACGAACGATGGGCCTGCGGCAGCCTGGCCGTCATACTCGCCGACGCGCTCGAAGATGAAGTAGTCGATATTCATGCTCTCCGAGGGGACCCATTTGAGGACATGCTTGCCCTCCGAGAAGTGGTATCCGCTCCCCGAGACATCGAAGTAGTTGTCCCATCCGAGGCCCTGCAAGCTGAACACCGATCCGGCGGCATTGCCGTCGACCTCGAAGTGCAGTGTGCGGGCACCGTCCGAGCTGACGTGGACAGTGATCTTGTACTCGCCGGCGTCGGCCACGTCGAGGGTATAGCAGATCCAGTCACCGCCGCTCACGTTGCCGATCACCTTGCCGGTGCCTCCGTTGTTGATTTTGGGCAGGTCACCTTCGCCCGGGCGGAGGTCCGATGCCCCGGGATATTTGAAGTTCCATACCTCACCCTTGTTGCCCTTGTCGAAGTATTCAGCCTCGACCTTCACGGCTTCGCCGGCTTTGAGGGTGTGGGTTTTGAAAGCCTCTCCCTTATATGAAGCGAGGAATGAGGCCGGGTCTGTTCTCTCGAAGTAGTCGTAGACGTACGGCTGCTCGCCGTCCGGTCCGAATACGGCGCCATACGCGGCGGGAGCGCATAGGAGCGCAGAGGCTCCGAGCAGTCCGATGATGGTTTTGTGCATGATAATGTTTTTGGAATTAGATGGTTATGGTTGATTGTATTTGTTTCTCAGAGCAGTCGGCCTATCATGTTGGCGAGGATGCGGCCGGCGATCGGGTCGGTGGCGGCGCGGTCGGTGGTGATGGTCGATACCACACCCTTGCCGTCGCCATCCTCGATCTCGAAGAGGGTGAGGCCGCGCATCGACTCGATTTTCTTGATGCGGTCCTCGGGAGCCCCGCCGTCGATGTAGGCGTGTATCTTCATCTGTGACGCGAGCTCGCGCAGACGGGGGTCACGCACGGTTTTGAGTGTAGCGTTGCAGGCCAGGGGTATCTCCCTTTGGTTGTTGTTGAAGTATCTGAGGTCGAGGGGCGCGAGGCCGTCGAACATGGGGTCGTCGCTGCGCTCCACCACCACGATGTCACCCTCGGTGGGGTTGATGACCCCGGTCACAAACTCGGGATAGAGGCTCGCGGCGGTCTTGCCGGCGTCGAGCAGCAGGACGCGGCCCCCTGCTGCCTGGTAGGCGCGGAGCGCCGAGACCTCATCGTCGGTGAGGGCTGCGGTGGCCACGATGCAGAGGTCGGGGCGGGGTGCCTTCTTGCCGAAGATCTGTCCGATGTTGTCTTCGCGGCGCACACCCACGCCGATCGAGGCGAGGGCATCGGCCTGGGCGTCCGAGCCCACGAATACGATGTCTGCCGAGCTCTTCGGGGCCTGTGCCCAGCTGCGCGGGGCGAGGGTCAGGTCATACTCGTTGGCCGAGATCTCCTTGCCACCCTCGGTGAGCGACAGGGTCAGCTTTCCGTATAGTTTCGCGTCGCCGATCGCCTCGGGGACGGTGATGGAGGGCTCGATGTAGCGGCGCCCATAGTATTCGACGGCGGGGAAGCTCTCCGAGCCTGCGGCGAGTGTCTTCCCGTCGGCATCGCGGAGCGCCCATGTGAGGGTGGTCTCGCCGAGGTCGCGGCCATCTTCGCTGTCATTGACGACATAGACGCGTGTGGGTATCCGCTCGCCGGCATAGAAGTTGCGTCCCCACAGCTCGGCGCTCACGAGCACGGGCTGCATGGCGCGCTGCATGGCGTAGTAGGTCGGCCAGGGGGCAATGTTATCCTTGTCATAGCACTGGCGGAACCAGGTCATGTAGGCGAAGTGCATGATGCCCGAAGCCTTCTCGTTGGTGCGTCGCAGCGCCTCGGCGAGCTCGCCGGTGATGAAGGACTGCACTTTGAGGAACGAGGCGGGGTCGGCATAGTCGTATGCCTCGTAGCCGATGAGCGAGTAGGGGTTCTGATGTATGAGCTGATAGCTGCGTGTCGGGTGGCCGGTCTCGGCGTTCGGATACCCGGTGCTCATCTCCTGGCTGATGAGGGGACGGCCGGGGGTGAGGAAGTCACGTTGGAACTCGCCGTTGAAGAAACGGAATACCGAGAAGTCGTACCAGTTGTAATAGGCATGGTTGTCGTCGATGTCGCCGTCGTCCACCGTAGCCATGAACTCGGGGCCGAAGCGATGGAGGCCGTTGCGGCGCATATAGTTGGAGTCGAACGAGATGGGACGTGTCGGGTCCGTCTCTCGCATATCACCCACGACATCCGAGATGATGCGGAACTTCTGCATGGCGCGTTCCTTGTCGGCGTCGAGGTCGTAGAACTTCATCTCGTTGTTGATGGTCCAGAAGATGAGCGACGGATGGTTGCGGAACTTCTTCATCACCTGCAACCACTCGTTGCACCACAGGTCGAGCGTGGCTTTCGAGGGTATCGGGGTGGAGTGTATCATCAGCCACGACCATGTGCCCTCGAAGCTCACGGCGATGCCGTTGCGGTCGGCGGCATCCATCCACAGCTCGTTCCACGGGGTCGTGTGTGTGCGGGTCGAGTTGACATTGCCCTCGCGCATCAGGCTCATGAACTTGTCGGCGAGCCCGGCGTCATTCATGCCGAGCGAGAAGGGGATGTGATTGCCTCCGCGGAGCCAGAATCGGCGTCCGTTCAGCTCGAAGAAGCCATCCTTGGCCTCGAACGTGCGGAATCCCGAGGTGACTGCGTATGCGTCGGTCTCCTTCTTGCCCTCGGTGAGCGCGAAGCGGAAGTCGTAGAGGTTCGGGTCCGAGGGCTCCCACAGTTTGGGCAGGAGGCCGCCGACGGTTGCGTCGAAGGTCTCTGTGGCGCCCGGTCCGAGGGTCAGTTTCTTGGCGAGCGGGCCCGACCACAGGGTCTCGCCGGTCTGCTTGTCGGTGATGGCGACGGAGAGGTCGAATTTACGTTTCTTGGTCGAGTTGTTGGCGACGGTGACCTCGAAGTCGGCCCCCGAGAGGTTCGGTTTGATGTAGACATCCTCGACCATGAGCGGGTCGGAGACCACGAGTTTGACAGGCTGCCATATACCGGCGGGGTTGTCGCCGAAGAATCCGTGCGGGATGTCGGCGAGTACCTCGGCGTTGGCCTGGGCGTCACCCTTGTTGTCCTCGACATCCTTGCGCACCGACGAGTAGAAGTTCTCCATGGCGTCCGAGGTCTGCGGCCCCGCCCCCTTGATGTCGCGCACGACATTGATGGCGATGAGGTTGCGCCCCGGGTGGAGCCACTTGGTTGCGTCTACATCGAAGTTGCCGAACATTCCGATGTGCGATGCCGCCTTGTGGCCGTTTACGTACACCTCGGCGACCTTCGATACGGCGTCGAATTGGAGGGTGAGTTTCTTACCTTTAATATCATCGGGGAGTTCGAGCCACTGGCGGTACCATGCCTCCTTGGTCTTGCGGTGGTCGAAGGTGTAGTTCTCACAGCGGTCTGTCTCCTGCTGATAGTATGTGTCGGAGACACCCTTGGGCTGATGGCCCGAGGGGGAGGGCATCGTCTCGCCGTGGAGCCAGATGCGTATCGGCGACCAGAAGTCTGGGACATTCATGACGTGCCAGTCTGCATCGTCGTGTCCAGCGTCGGTTGCTGCAGCGGCATCGGAGAGCTGATACGAGGGCATGAAGAGCCAGTCGCCGTCGAGCGAGAACTCTGTTCGCGCCCCTTCGGTCTTTTCGAGACGCTTGGGGCGGTAATCGGCGCGCTCGCTGACGCGCTTGGCCTCCTTCTGTGCGGGAGTGAGGCCGAGGAAGAGCTCGTCTGCCTTCACGCCGTCGAGGGCGTTGTCGGCGAGGGGAGTCACTCTGAGGTCGTCGAATTCGGTGTCGATCCATCCGCCGCCGAGGGCCACGGGGCCTGTCTCGGCGAGCTCCCATCCGTTCTTGTCCTCGATGTCGATGTAGGGTAGCTTGGAGTTGTTCACGAACACCCTCATGCGGGGGCCGCAAACCTCGACCTTGACGTCGATCCACTCGCCCGGCTCGGGATGGAAGCCGAGGGGGCGGACACCCATCAGCTCGTCGGTGCCCATGTACCCCGTGCGCATCAGATAGAGGTCATCTTGCAGGCCACCCTTGATGCCGAGGACATAGCGGTCGAATCGGTTCTTGGTACGGAAACCGGCCCAGATCTGAACTTGATCCGCACCCTTCGGTGCGCGGGCCTTGAATGTGACGGTATAGTTTTTCCAGTCGGGATTGCCAAAGAGGGCATAGCTGTCGCGGGTCTTCAACAGGCCGTCGGCCACGACGGCTTCGCCGCGTCCAACGGTGGTCAGTTGTTCGCCTGCCTTGGAGAAGTCACAGAAGAGATCCGTGGCCTCCGCAAAGGGGGTGAAAGCGAGCCAGAGCAAAGGCAATACTGAGGTTCTGAGGTTCATTGATTGGTTCTGAAATATGAAGATGGTATTTATGTCAGTCGTGCATTATGCCACAAAAGTACGCGCAGGACAATAATACACGCTTAATTTGCGGTTAATAATCGTGATTTATGTTGTAGAACATATTTTTCGAGGCCTAATCAGCCCAATTAGTCCAATTAGTCTAATTAGTCTAATTCATCAAATTTGTCTTTCAACTCTCAACTTTCAACTTTCAACTCTCAACTCTCAACTCTCAACTCCCCCATGAGCCTTATATCCTCCGACGATGACCCGATCATCACCTTGAAGTCGCCGGGCTCCACCACGAAGCGGTTATCCTTGTCCCACAGGGCGAGGTCGGCGGGGGTGAGGGTGAAACGCACTTCGCGCGTCTCGCCCGGGGCGAGGGTCACACGCTCGAAACCGCGCAGGACCTTGACATAGGTTGTCACCGAGCTCACGACGTCGCGGATATAGAGCTGCACGACCTCGTCACCCTCACGACTGCCCGTGTTTGTCACCTTGCAGGTCACCTCGAAACACCCGTCCGCCACGGGGGCGACCGCGAGGTCCGAGTACTCGAAAGTCGTATAGCTGAGTCCGTGCCCGAAGGGGTAGAGGGCATGGGCCACACGCACGAATCCGTCGGTGTCCGCCCCGGGCTTGAAGGGGAAGGCGAGCGGAATCTGACCCACCGACTTCGGGAAGGTCACGGGGAGTTTCCCCCCGGGATTGTAGTCGCCGAAGAGGACGCGGGCCACAGCCTCGCCGGTGAACTCGCCCGGGAACCATGCGTGGATGATGGCGGGGACATTGCGTTGTGCCCAGTTGATCGACGCGGCCCTGCCGTCGACCATCACGAGCACCACGGGGGTGCCTGTGGCGCAGACCGCCTCCAAGAGTTGTTGCTGACGGCCACAGAGGTCGAGCGATGTGCGCGAGTACTCCTCGCGGACGGTGCGCTCGTTGCCGCCGAGCACGAGGATAGCCACGTCCGAGTTGCGGGCCAGTTCGACCGCCTCCTCGATTCCGCGCCGCTCGGCCTCGTCAAGCGGGACGTCATACATCTCGCTCTCGGGAAAGTAGGGGTCGATGATGTCACACCCGCGGGCATATCTCACCTCCGCATCGGGCAGATACTCGCTCAGACCGCGGTAGACACTCTTGATGGGGGCGTTGGCGGGGCCGTAGCGGCAGATGAGGTTCTGCGTCTCGTCGGCATTGGGGCCGATGACGGCGATGCGGCCGAGCGACTTGTCGAGGGGGAGGGCAGAGCCCTCGTTTTTGAGCAGCACTATCGATTCGAGGGCCGCGCGGAGCGATACATCCTTGTGGTCGGCGTTGTGGACGCGGGTCTCGATCCCCTCGGCGTCACCCTTGTAGGGGTTGTCGAAGAGGCCGAGCTCGAACTTGACGCGCAGGACGTCGCGCACGCGGTCGTCGATGGTCTCCTCTGAGACCAGCCCGCGTCGCACCGCCTCGCGCAGGGGGAGGATGAACTGTTCGGGAGGGGTGAAGTTGGTGCGGACATTGAGGCCGGCATTGATGGCCATCGCCGCCCCCTCGACCGCATCGGCGGCGACCCCGTGTTTGGTATGCAGGAACTCGACCGCCTCGCTGTCGGACACCACATATCCGCCGAATCCCCACTCGTCGCGCAGAATCCCGGTGAGAAAGCGGTGGCTCCCCGTGATCGGTTCGCCGTCATAGTCGTTGTACGAGCTCATCACCCCTTTGACGTGCCCCTCCTGAACAGCCTTGCGGAACGGTTCGAGGAAGAGGGTGCGCATCTCGCGCGGCGCCACATGGGGGTCGGTGCGGGTCTGTCCGTCGCGCCCTCCGACGGGGACGCTGTACACGGCGAAGTGCTTGGGTGTCGAGGCCAGTCCCCGCTCCTGCAAACCGAGGATCATCTGCAGTCCGAGTTCCCCGACGAGGTATGGGTCCTCGCCGTAGCACTCGACCACGCGCCCCCACCGGGGGTCGCGCGAGATGTCGAGCAGCGGGGCATAGATGTTGGTGTACCCGAGGGCCGTGGCCTCCTCGGCGGTGACGCGGGCGATCTCGCGTATGAGGGCGCGGTCCCACGTCGCCCCCTGGCCACACTGGGCGGGGAACATCGTGGCGCGGTCATGATTGAGGCCGCGGATACCCTCGTTGGTGAAGTCCACGGGGATGCCGAGACGTGTCTGCTCGACAAACCACCGTTGTATGGCGTGGCGGTTGGCGACGCTCGCCTCCCACGGCCACGAGAGGGACGACCCGAATTTCCCGAGGCCGTTGGCCTGTTCGTCGATGTTGGCGATGCCGTCCTTCCATATCTCATCCTTCCACGCCTCGGTCGGCAGTGAGTCGCCGAGGACACGCCCCGAGCCGTAGAGCGTGGCGAGCTGACAGGTTTTCTCCTCCATGTTCATCTGTCCGAGCAGGTCTTCGACCCGCTCGCCGACGGTGAGCCGCGGGTTCTCGTAAGAGTCCATGCGGCCGTTCTTGTTGAAGTCGGTCCATCCGTCATGGTATATGTCCGCGGGGCCCGCCGCATGGGCGAGGCCGACCGCGAAGATGCACTGCACGAGGGGGATGAGGAAGGTTTTGTTCATCACGGTAAATTTTTCCACAAATTTATCGTTCTATATATAATAGGTGCTAAAAATGCGGTTAACGCCTGAATTAATTATCGCTTAATTTTGCCGCCGTTTCCGTAATGGATTGTGCCACTGATTTTTGTGGTTTTGGTGTGCGTGGCCCAAATTAAGCGTGGTGTAATAGGCCGGGGTTAACTTTGTGACCGAAACCAATCAATTCTACCATTTCTCATACTCGACTATGAAGAAAACGATCCTTGCTCTGGCCCTGCTCGGTATGCTCAGCACCGCCTGCCGCTCGAACCGCGATGTGGCACTCGGGCCCAATCCCTTCGTGACCCACATGTACACCGCCGACCCATCGGGACATGTATGGGACGACGGGCGCCTCTATGTTTATGCCTCGCACGACATCGACCCGCCCCAGGGATGCGACCGCATGGACAAGTATCACGTTTTCTCGACCGACAACCTGCGCGACTGGACCGACCACGGCGAGATTCTCTCATCGGCCGACGTCGAGTGGGGGCGTCCCGAGGGTGGTTTCATGTGGGCCCCCGACTGCGCGTATAAGAACGGCAAGTATTACTTCTACTTCCCCCATCCGAGCGATACCCGATGGAACGATACATGGAAGATCGGCGTGGCCATCAGCGACAAGCCCGCCGCGGACTTCAAGGTCTGGGGGTATATCAAGAATCTCGGCGATGAGTTCGGGATGATTGACCCCTGTGTATTTGTCGACGACGACGGACGCGCCTATCTCTACTTCGGCGGCGCTGCCAAGTGCCGTGCGGTGCCTTTGAAGGAGAACATGGTCGAGATCGACGGCGAGGTCCAGGAGGTCGGCGGGCTCGTCGACTTCCACGAGGCTGCATGGGTACACAAGCACAATGGCCTCTACTATCTCTCGTATGCCGACAATCATGTCGACAAGGCCGGACGCGGCGCCAACCGCCTCCACTATGCCACGAGCAAGAGCCCGATGGGCCCGTGGGAGTACCGGGGCATCTATCTCGAACCGACAGGCTGCGACACAAGCCACGGCTCGATAGTCAAGTACAAGGGGAACTGGTATGCGCTCTATCACAACCAGGCCCTCTCGGGCATGGGCAATCTGCGCTCAATCTGCATCGACAAGCTCGAATATAATCCCGACGGCACAATAAAGACTGTACGGCAGCACGTTTGGTAATTAAGGTGATTCGAGTTGAGCAAAGCTCTCCTCGAAGTTTAAAGTTTAGGAGCTTCGCTCATTGGTTTAAAGTTTATTATAGCAATGAACCGAATCTTAAACTTTAAACCTTTGGCCCTAAGGCCCTAAACTTTAAACTTTCCTATGGAAATTATATGAATAAGATAAGTCCAAGAATATTGTTGAGAGCGGCTCTCATCCCGGTGCTCGCGGCCTGTGGCATTGCCACGGCGTCCGCCGGCACTGCGGAAGAGCCTGTTGTCACCAATCCCATCAACCTCAACTACCGATTCCAGCCCGGGCCCGAGGATGTGCGCCGCGAGGCCGCCGACCCCGTGGCCGAGTGGTTCAAGGATGCATACTTCATGTTCGCGTCCAAGAGTGGGGGATACTGGTACTCGGAAGACATGAAGGACTGGACCTATCTCCCCACAACGACCATCGGGGCCATCGAGGACTATGCCCCCGCGATTCTCGTGATGGACGATGCCCTCTATTACATATCTTCGGGACGGCCAAAGATTTACCGCAACACCACCCCGAAGGAGGATACGTGGACCGAGGTCGAGTGCAAGTTCCCCTACGGCGCCAATGACATCGCGGCCTACCTCGACGACGACGGGCGCCTCTATTTCTACTGGGGCTGCTCGGACAGGGACCCCATCATGGGTGTCGAGGTCGACCCCAAGGATGGATTCGCCCCCATCGGCGAGCCTCGCGTGCTAATCACCCACCGCGGCGATGAGTTCGGTTGGGAGGTTCCGGGCGTGAACAACGAGGAGAAGCGTACGGGATGGAACGAGGGCCCCGCCATGCTCAAAGTGGATGGCAAATACCTGCTCCAATACGCCGCCCCGGGTACACAGTACCGCGTCTACGGCGACGGCATTTATGTGGGCGATTCGCCCCTCGGCCCGTTCACATACATGGAGAACAATCCCTTCTCCTTCAAGCCCGGTGGATTCATCGGCGGTGCGGGGCACGGCCACACATTCCGCGACAAGTTCGGCAATCTCTGGCACGTCGCCTCGATGACCCTCTCGCAGCGCCACTGGTTCGAGCGCCGTCTCGGCCTCTTCCCCGTGGCGGTCAATGACGCAGGGGAGCTCTACGCGCTGACCGAGTGGTCCGACGCTCCCTTCGTCATCCCTCAGCGCAAGGTCGACTTCTCGACCTATGACCCCTCGGTGGGTTGGCGCTTGCTCTCTCATGGCGCAGAGGCCACCGCATCCTCGGCCCTCGACGGCCATGCACCCGCCCTGGGCGCCGACGAGCGCGTCGAGACATGGTGGGCCGCGCAGTCGGGCGAGCCCGGCGAGTGGCTCGGGATTGACCTCGGCCGCAAGATGAAGATCCGCGCCGTTCAGCCCAACTTTGCCGATCACGGCTTCGATGTCCGCCCGCCCCACGCCCCTGTGGCCTACAAATACCATGTTGAGGTCTCCACCGACGGCAAGAAGTGGAAGCGTGTGGCCGAGCGTGACGCCGATGCTCCCCACGAACTCATCGTGCTCGACAAGCCCGTCGACGCGCGCCACGTCCGCATCGTCAACGACCGTACCCTCGACGGCTCATTCTCTCTCTTCGATCTCCGTGTCTTCGGCGAGGCTGAGGGGAAGGCTCCCGCATCCGTCACCGGCTTCAAGGCCGTGCGCGAGGAGGGTGACCGCCGCGCGTTCAGCTTCGGGTGGAACCCCTCGGTGGGCGCCGACGGATACATCCTGCGCTGGGGCACCGCTCCCGACCGCCTCATCCACTCCGCCGTCATATATGCCGACGGCTACGAGGCACGCTACTTCAACCGCGACAGCAAATATTATTTCACCCTCACGCCATTCAACGAGTGTGGCGAGGGGCCGACAACCGAAACCATATCAACCAACTGAAAATGTATAAGGACGACAACCGTATCGTGATCACCCTCGACGCAGGGGGTACCAACCTTGTGTTCGGGGCGATGAAGGGGTGCGAGTACATCACCGAACCCATCACACGTCCCTCCAATGCACACGACCTCGACCTCTGCCTCGACACGATGGTCAAGGGGTTCCGAGAGGTCATCGACTCGCTCGACGAGAAGCCCGCGGCCATCAGCTTCGCCTTTCCTGGCCCCGCCGACTATCCCAACGGCATCATCGGCGGCTACCTCCCCAACTTCCCGTCGTTCCGCGACGGCGTGGCCCTCGGGCCAATGCTCGAAAACGAATTCGGCATACCCGTGTTCATCAACAATGACGGCGACCTCTTTGCCTACGGCGAGGCTCTCTGCGGGGCTCTCCCCGAGGTCAACCGCCGCCTGGCCGAGACGGGGAGCGCGCGCAGGTTCAAGAATCTGCTCGGCTACACCTTCGGCACAGGCTTCGGCGTGGGCATGGTGGTGAACGGCGAGCTCAACCGCGGCGACAACTCGTGTGTCGAGACCTTCTGCCTCCCCCATAAGACCAAGGAGGGTATCATCGTAGAGGAGGGGGTGGCCGTCCGCGCCATCAAGCGTGTCTATGCCGAGGAGTCGGGCGACCATGCCCATGCCTTCGAGCCTAAGGAGATATGCGAGATCGCCGACGGCAAGCGTCCCGGCGACCGCGAGGCTGCCCGCAAGGCTTTCGCCGAGTTCGGCACCATCGCGGGCGACGCCATGGCCATCGCCGCTCAGCTCGTGGACGGCATCATCGTCATCGGCGGCGGCATCACCGCAGCGCGCCACCATATCCTCCCCTCGCTGCTCGCCGAACTCCGCGCCGAGCTCGCCACCCTCGGGGGCGACAAGGTAAGGCGTGTCCAGATGGAGGTCTTCAACCTCGATGACCCCGCCGAGTTCGAGAAGTTTGCACGCGGAAATGCCAAGACCATCGCCGTGCGTGGGACAGGCCGCACCGTCGAGTATGACGACATGAAGCGCATCGGCATCACCTTCTCCCGCCTCGGGGCCTCGAAGGCCATCTCGGCAGGAGCTTACGCATTCGCATTGTCGCAGATTGATGGAAAAGATTGAACGCCGCCCGCTGAGTTTCGTCCCCTATCTCAAAAGTGTGATATGGGTGGGCGAGAAGATATGCCGATACAAGGGTATCCCAC